>NZ_JASGSR010000075.1:0-39331 GCF_040446015.1 Bradyrhizobium sp. INPA03-11B | reverse complement strand
AATGCACCCCATCAGGCGACGGCCTTCGCGCCGATCCCGTACAGAAGCAAGTGCCCGGCGAGTGGATGACGCGAAAAGGGATTGACTAACCAAGGCCCGTTACAGAAGCCCGGATGAAGCGAAGCGTAATCCGGGGCCACCGTGTCCGCGGATTGACTGATCCCGGATTGCGCTCCGCTCCATCCGGGCTACGGACTACGGTTGCTCCATCACATGCCCTTGTTCGGGTTGATCAGGAATTTCTCGCCGGTCGCGCGCTTGCCGTAGACGGCGATGTTGTCGAGCTGCAGGGTTTCCTGCAACGACACCACCTTCGTGTAGTGACTGGCGAAGGTGGTCTTCAGCTCGGCGACCACGCGCTGGCGCAGCTTGTTGCCCGCCTCCGGACCGATCTTCATCAGGAACGGGAACAAGAGCCAGCCGCCGACGCCCCAGGCCATGCCGAAGCCGCGCGGCAGCTCGATCGAACGGGTGTCGAGGCTGCCATAGACGTAGACCTGCTTGTGCACATTCGAGCCGTAGCGGCTGTAGGCCTTGGCGGTCTTGTTGATCGCGGTCTCCATCGCAACCAGGATCTGGCCCGCGAGCTTGCCGCCGCCGATCGCATCGAAGGCGATGGTCGCGCCGGTCTCGACCAGTGCGGCGGTGAGCTTGTCCATGAAATCGGGCGCGCTGGAATCGACGATATGCTTGGCGCCGATCTTGTGCAGGATGTCGGCCTGCTCCTTGTTGCGCACGATGTTGACGAGGCCGATGCCGTCCTTGAGGCAGATCCTGTTCAGCATCTGACCGAGGTTCGACGCCGCCGCCGTGTGTACCAGCGCCTTGTGGCCCTCGCGCCGCATCGTCTCGGTCATGCCGAGCGCGGTCAGCGGATTGACGAAACAGGACGCGCCTTCCGCCGGCGTGGTGCCCTCGGGCAGCGGCAGGCATTCGTTGACCCGCAGCGTGCGGTATTGCGCATACATTGCGCCACCGATCATCGCGACGGTCTTGCCCATCAGCGCTTTCGCCGCGTCCGACGAGCCGGTCCGGATCACGACGCCGGCGCCTTCATTGCCGACCGGCATCGACTCGTCGAGCCGGGCGGCGAGGCCCGGCAATGCCGCTTCCGGCACGCGCGCGGTCACCACGGGCAATTCCTTGCTGCCGGAGACCTTGGCGGCGGTCATGTCAGCCGGGCCGATCAAAAGACCGAGGTCGGACGGATTGATCGGGGTCGCCTCGACCCGGACCACGACCTCGTCGGGACCGGGCTCGGGGGTCGGGACATTGACCAACGACAATTCCAGTTCGCCATCCTTCTTGAGCAGCGAACGCAGTTGCAGACCGCTCTTGCCGTCACTCATCCCGACCTCCCCTTTTTGCGTTTTATTCAGTCCCGATCAATTGGGGCGCTAGGCCAGCGCCTTCAAGGCCGCCCTGCCGGCGTATTTCGCCTGGGTGCCGAGCTGCTGCTCGATGCGCAGCAGCTGGTTGTACTTGGCGGTACGGTCGGAGCGCGCCAGCGAGCCGGTCTTGATCTGCCCGCAATTGGTGGCGACCGCGAGGTCGGCGATCGTGGAGTCCTCGGTCTCGCCGGAGCGGTGCGACATCACGGCGGTGTAGCCGGCCTTGTAGGCCATCTCGATCGCCGCCAGCGTCTCGGTCAGCGTGCCGATCTGGTTGACCTTGACCAGGATCGAGTTGGCGCGGCCGTGCTTGATGCCGTCGGCAAGCCGGGTGACGTTGGTGACGAACAGATCGTCACCAACCAGCTGGCACTTGTTGCCGATCGCATCCGTCAGCTCCTTCCAGCCGTCCATGTCGTCCTCCGACATGCCATCCTCGATCGTCACGATCGGATAGCGGCCGACGAGGTCGGCGAGATACTTCACCTGCTCCGAACGCGAGCGGGTCTTGTTCTCGCCGCCATAGACATAGGAGCCTTCCTTGAAGAATTCGGTGGAGGCGCAGTCGAGGCCGAGCACGACGTCATCGCCCGCCTTGTAGCCGGCCTTGCCGATCGCGTTCATGACGAACTCGAGCGCGGCGTCGGCCGACGGCAGGTTCGGCGCGAAGCCGCCTTCGTCACCGACATTGGTGTTGTGGCCGGCCTTCTTCAGTTCGCCGCGCAGCGTGTGGAAGATCTCCGAACCGCAACGCAGCGCTTCGGCGAACGAGGTGGCGCCGACCGGCAGGATCATGAATTCCTGGAAGTCGATCGGATTGTCGGCATGCACGCCGCCATTGATGATGTTCATCATCGGCACCGGCAGCGTCCGCGCCGAGGTGCCGCCGACATAGCGGTACAGCGGCATGTCGAACGATTCAGCCGCGGCCTTGGCGCAGGCCAACGACACGCCGAGGATGGCGTTGGCCCCTAACCGGCTCTTGTTCGGCGTGCCGTCGAGCTCGATCATGATCTGGTCGATCGCGACCTGCTCCTCGACGGCTTGGTCGCTGAGCGCCTCGAAGATCTCGCCGTTGATGGCGGCAACCGCCTTCTCGACGCCCTTGCCGAGATAACGCGACTTGTCGCCGTCACGGAGTTCCACCGCCTCATGGGCGCCGGTGGAGGCGCCCGACGGCACCGCCGCGCGACCGATCGACCCATCCTCCAGCACCACATCGACCTCGACGGTGGGGTTGCCGCGGCTGTCCAGGATTTCGCGGCCGATGATGTCGACGATGTCAGTCATGAGTACCTCTTGTGGCAGTGAGGGGGGCGGATGGCGGTGCTTCTACCGCAATGCATCGAGGGGGAAAAGGCGGGTGACGGGCGGAATTGCCGTCCTTTGCATGGGGTTGTTTTGCGGGAAAACCGGTTTCCACTTTTCCGGATCATGCTCTATGAGGACCCCACGGAGACCCCTCATGGCGAAGAAATCCAGCAGATCAACGACCTCCCCCGGCCTGCAGCTCGGCCGTGCGGTGGAATGGCCCGACGCGCCGGAGAAGGCGCAGCTCGACCGCGTGCCCAATCCGCAGGCTGGTACCGATTATCTGGTACGCTTCACGGTGCCGGAATTCACCTCGATCTGCCCGGTAACGGGCCAACCGGACTTCGCGCATCTGGTGATCGACTACGTGCCCGGCCGCTGGCTCCTCGAATCCAAGTCGCTGAAACTGTTCGCCGCGAGCTTCCGCAACCACGGCGCATTCCACGAGGACTGCACTGTCATGATCGGCAAGCGGATCACCGACGAGATCAAGCCGAAATGGCTGCGCATCGGCGGCTACTGGTATCCGCGCGGCGGCATCCCGATCGACGTATTCTTCCAGACCGGCAGGCTGCCAAAGGGGCTGTGGGTTCCCGACCAGGGCGTCGCGACATATCGCGGGCGCGGTTAGATATAGATAGTTCGCCATACCCAATAGATTCCGGATGGGGGAAGTGAAGCGAAGGTCGATGGCGGTCCTACTCGCAGGCTCGGTGGGCTTCGCGCTTGGAGCAGCCACACTGGGATTCGCCGGTCTGTCGATCGGTATCTCTTTTCTCGGTCACGTACGCGGGGGCGTTCACAGTGATTGGACCTCCGTCGTGCTCTTCGGAACCCTGGCATGCTTTGGACTGGGTGGGGTTGCAGGCGCCAAGGCAGCCGCTCGCCTCGCCAAATCCCACACTGCTGAGGAGGAATAGCCTCGGTGTGCCTACAATAGACCGGGCCGACGCTGCCCCATGAAAAAGAACAACGAGCGCAGCGACAGCTCGGTGGCGCTCGTGCTTCGACCGATAGCTCGCTGGCGAACACCCGCAGGCAGCCGTCCAGCTTGAATCGATCCGGCTACGAGCCTGCTGCGGGCTAGTCAATCCACGTCGTAGTGCGACCGCGGCGCGTGAAGTGAATTCGTACGACACTGCGGCTTATTCTTGAAACTTGTGAGGCAAGGTTCCGTGTTGCGGTTTGCGCCGTCGCGAAAGCGATTGAGCAACAACAAGGATTCCTGACTCACGAAATGTTCCGCGAACCGCAGAAAATTTGCGCGGCCAATCGTCACATACGCGTCGTCCGTCAGGTGTCTTTTTGCGCTCCTCATCTCATCCTCAGGGAGCATTGAAATGGTTACGATCAGCGGAATGAAAACGTTCGCGTCGGGCACGGCGGTTGACGCAACGGCTCCCGACTCCATTACGACTGCGAACGGGACGATCTTCGTCGAATACGGCAATGGTGCAGACTCCACCGGCGCCGGCGGCTCGAGCACGATCGTGCAGTATGACAAGAGCGGCAAAGTCGAACACAGCTATACGATCGCCGGATCGGTCGATGGTCTGAAGTACAATCCATACACCGGCGAGATCTGGGCGCTTCAGAACCAGGACGGAAACTCCACGCTCACGCTGATCGATCCCCTCACCCACCAGGTGACCGGCCCGCTGAGCTTCGCCGATCCATCCGCGACGCGCGGCTATGATGACGTCGTCTTCAAGGGCGACAAGGTGTTCCTGAGCTACACCAATCCGAACGGAGCCGGCGATCCGACGCTCGTCGAACTGCTCAACGGCGACCATCCGAGCGGGACCTTGCTGACGGCGACGATCCTGACCGATGGTGCCACCGGCTTCAACACGGTCACGAGCGCCACCGAAGTGGTCCCGCAGTCCGATCCGGATTCGCTCAAGCTCGCCCCCGACGGCGACCTGATCTTCACCGACGGCGCCGACGGCACCATCATCGATGTTCAGCATCCCGGGACGGCCAGTCAGGCGATCGCGTTCACGACGATCAAGGGCATTCCTGCCGGCTCCGTCGGCAATTCCGGCCTCGACGACGTGATCAAGCCAGGCGCCACTGCCGGTACGTTCTACATGACCGATACGAAGACCGGGAACGTCTATTCTTTCCACGCGAGCGGCCTCAACATCAACGACTATTACGCATCGGTTGCGAGCCTCGGCGGGTTCGGCCAGGTCGATCCGACGACCGGCGTCTTCACGCCGCTGGTCACCGGAGCGAACTTTTCCGCCGCGCACGGCCTGATCTTCGTTCCGGACAAGAATGCGCCCCCGATGGCGCATGTGGATTCGATCGCGACATTTGCCGCTCCCCCGAACGGGGTGACCGGCCTGGATTCGATCACCATCGCGAACAAGTACGTGT
This sequence comes from Bradyrhizobium sp. INPA03-11B, assembly GCF_040446015.1. NCBI lineage: Bacteria > Pseudomonadati > Pseudomonadota > Alphaproteobacteria > Hyphomicrobiales > Nitrobacteraceae > Bradyrhizobium > Bradyrhizobium sp. INPA03-11B. The sequence goes on along the minus strand of NZ_JASGSR010000075.1, from coordinate 34,247 downwards.
TCGTCGAATACGGCAATGGCGTCGACTCGACCGGCGCCGTGCCGGGCGACAGCACGATCATCCAGTACGATCGCGCGGGACACTTCGTGCACGCTTATTCGATCGCGGGATCAGTGGACGGGCTGAAGTACAATCCCGAAACCGGAATGGTCTGGGCATTGCAGAACCAGGACGGCCGCTCGTCGCTGTCGCTGATCGATCCCAACACGCAGACGGTCACTGCGCATTTCGACTACGCCAACACGTCGACCTCGCGCGGCTATGATGACGTGGTGTTCAAGGGCAACGAGGTGTTCCTCAGCTATACGAATCCGACCGGCAACGGTGATCCGACCATCGTCAAGCTCCTGAACGGCACGAACCCCAAGCCTGGCGACCTGCTTACCACCACCCCCGTGCTGCTCGACGGCGCCGTGGGTTACGATACCGTGACCGGCAAGATGGAGGTGGTGCCGCAGGCCGACCCGGATTCGCTGAAGCTCGCCGCGAACGGCGATCTGATCTTCTCCAGCGGCGACGACGGCGCGATCATCGACGTCCAGAATCCGGGCACGTCCGAGCAGGCGATCGCGTTCACTCCGATCCAGGGAATTCCTGCCGGATCAGGCGCCGGCCTCGACGACGTCATCAAACCGACCGCGACATCGGGCACCTTCTACATTTCGGACGCAAAGGATGGTCACGTCCTGACGGTGCATGCGAGCGGCCTCAACCCCAACGACTACTATGCCTCGGTCGGTTCGCTCGGCGCGTTCGGCCAGATCGACGAGAACACCGGTATCTTCACCGCGCTGGTATCCAGCGAGAATGCACCGGGCTTCAGCTTCGGTTCGCCGCACGGCGTTGCGTTCGTCCCCGACAAGAACGCGGCGCCATTTCCCGAAATCAGTTCGGTCAAGACCTTCCAGGCCCCGCCCGACGGGGCGACCCAGCCCGATTCCGTCACGACCGCACACGGCTCGACCTTTGTCGAATACGGCAATGGCGCCGATTCGACCGGCGCCGGAGGCTCCAGCACCATCGTGCAATACGACAAGCACGGCGACGTGGAATTCACATACTCGATCACAGGATCGGTCGATGGCCTGAAATACAACCCAACGACCGGCGATATCTGGGCACTCCAGAATCAAGACGGTAATCCCACCCTCACGCTGATCAATCCGGAGACGCATGCGGTCTCCGCGCCGCTCAGCTACGCCGACGCGAGTGCGAGCCGCGGCTATGACGATGTGGTGTTCAAGGGCGACAAGGTGTTCCTGAGCGAGACCAACCCCGTCAATCCCGGCGATGCAACCGTGGTCCAGCTCCTCAACGGCGATCATCCGTCTGGTACGTTGACGACCAAGCCCATTCTTGAATTTGGCGCTACCGGTCTGGACACCGTGACCGGCAAGACCGAGGTCGTGCCTCAGAACGATCCGGACTCGTTGAAGCTCGCCCCGAACGGCGACCTGTTGCTGTCGAGCGGCGACGACGGGACCATCATCGATATCAAGAATCCCGGCACGACCCACCAATCGGTGTCGTTTACGCCGATTGCGGGCGTCGGCGCCAAGGCCGGTCTCGACGATGTCATTGAAGCAGGTGCCAAGTCGGGTACGTTCACATTGACCGATACGGCCACCGACAAGGTCTTCTCGTTTCACGCGACCGGCCTGAACCCCGACGATTACTACGCCTCGGTCGGCAGCCTGAAGGCGTTCGGCCAGGTCGACCCGACCACGGGCGCATTCACGCCGCTGCTGTCGGCCGACAATGCGCCCCGGTTCGACTTCAGCTCTCCGCACGGCGTCAGCTTCACGCCCGACCCTTCTCCCGCGGCCGGTCATGTCGCGACATCGGTGCACGCCGATAGCTTCGTGTTTGCCGATGGCGGCAACAACGCCGGCGCCGAAGCCGGCACTCCCCAGCCGCTTTCATTTGAAGGCCCTTCACATGCAGAACAGCTTGCGCAACTTGCTTCCGACGTCTCGCATAGCAGTTCGGATTGGCTGCATGAGACTACGATGCAGTACGTGGCGATGGGGCACGATGCCTTCCATCTGACCTAGCGATCGCGCATTTTCGGAACGGTGCTGCGAGGACGCGGACAGTTCCTCGCAGCAGCGCTCAGGAGCCGGCATGCGCGTCAGCCGGCGCACGCTGCCTGAGGAATCTGGCACAGATGAAGCCAAGCACCACCATCACGGCGGCGGCCGAGACCAGCGTCGCCGTCTTGCCGGCGTGTTGCAGCCCAAAACCATAGGCGATCGGGCCGACGGTCTGGCCCATGAAGAAGAAGAACGAGTGCAGCGACAGTGCGGTGGCGCGCGCTTCGACCGAGAGTTCGCTGGCGAACACCTGCAGGCAGCCGTGGATCATGTAGAAGCCGAGGCCCATCACCAGCAGGCCCGCCATCTGCAGCTTCCAGTGCGGCCCGAAGGCGACGCCGACGAGCTGGATTGCGACCAGCGTGGCGCCGACGATCATCATCCCCCTCACCCCGATCAACGGCAGCAGGCGCGCCACGGTCAGCGTGTAGAGCAATCCGCCGATCGCAAAGCCCGCGATCACGATGCCGGCGACCGACAGCGAGGTCTCGCCGAGCTCGAACAGGAACGAGGCGATGAAGGGAAACAGCCCGAGCACGCAGCAGCCTTCGATGAAAACCGCCGAATAGCAGATCCGCGCGTTCGGGTTGGTGAAGATGGTACGATAGCCGTGGCGCAACGCCTTCAGGCTGGTGCGCGGCGGACGGTTCAGCGCAGCGCCGCGGAAGCCGGCCGCGACCGCCAGCGCGACGATGATCACGAGACCGCCGAGCACCGCGAGCACGCCGCGCCAGCCGAGCAGATCGCCGATCAGGCCGGAGGCCGTGGCGCCGAGCAGATTGCCGGTCATCGAGCCCGCCAGCGTCCGTCCGATCGCAAGCTGCCGCTTGTCCGGGCCGACCAGATCGCTGGTCAGCGACAGCGCCACCGGAAACACGCCGCCCGAGCCGATGCCGGCGAGGATGCGGGTCACGAACAGCATCGGAAACGAGATCGAGAGTGCGCCGAGGATGTTGGCCGCGCCGAGCAGCACCAGGCAGATCGTCATCAGCCGCGCCTTGCCGAACAGATCGGCGGCGGCGCCGATCGCCGGCTGGATTGCGGCAAAGGTGAAGGCGAACACCGCGGCAAAGCTCGCCGCGGTCGCAATGCTGACGCTGAAATCCTCGGCAACATGGGGCAGCACAGGATCGAGTGCACGCACCGACAGGCTCGCCGCGAAAGTCGCCAGCGTGATGACGTTGAGGGCCGGCGGCATGCCGCTGGTTGCGGTCATGTCGTCGTCACCTCCGTCAGGCTGCGGTCTTGGCCAGCGCGTCGAACTGCATCAACCGCTTGACGAGGGATTCGAAGTCGCGCAGCGGCACCATGTTGGGGCCGTCGGACGGCGCGTGATCCGGATCGGGATGGGTCTCGATGAACACGCCGGCGACGCCGACCGCGACCGCCGCGCGCGCCAGCACCGGCACGAATTCGCGTTCGCCACCCGAGGATGTCCCCTTGCCGCCGGGCTGCTGCACCGAATGGGTGGCATCGAAGATTACGGGCGCACCGGTGGTGCGCGAAAGGATCGGCAGCGCTCGCATGTCGGATACCAGCGTGTTGTAGCCGAATGACGCGCCGCGCTCGGTGACCAGCACATTGGCGTTGCCGGCGCCGGTGATCTTGCTGACCACATTTGTCATGTCCCACGGCGCCAGGAACTGGCCCTTCTTGACATTGACGACCTTGCCGGTCGCAGCCGCGGCCAGCAAGAGGTCGGTCTGCCGGCACAGGAAGGCCGGAATCTGCAGCACGTCCACCGCCTGCGCCGCCTCAGTGCACTGGTCGGGTTCATGCACGTCCGTCAGCACCGGCAACCCGAGCGAGGAGCGGATCTCGGCGAAGATCGGCAGCGCCTGCTTCAGCCCGATGCCGCGCGCAGCCGATGCGCTGGTGCGGTTCGCCTTGTCGAACGAGGTCTTGTACACCAGGCCAATCTTGAGCCGCGCCGCGATCTCCTTCAGCGCGGACGCCACTTCAAGCGCATGCGCGCGGCTCTCGAGCTGGCAGGGACCGGCGATGATCGAGATGGGCAAGGCATTGCCGAATTTGGCCGATCCGACGGCAACGATCGGCGCAGCGGCTTGCTCGGAAACCTGATTGGTCAAAATGTGCATCCTTTTGCCGGCGACCATGCAGTCCTGTGCGGGGCGGATCAAGCCATCCCGCGCGATGAGGGGGTTGCGCTGACGCCGTGGGTGCGCCGTGCTATCACAATCCTGCCCTATCCGCCCCTATAGAGCGTTTTCGAGCGAAGTGGGTACCGGTTCGCGTGAAGAAAACGCGTCAAAACAATAAATCTAGAGCTCCGTTCCGATTCAATCGGAGCGGAAAAAGCTCTAGATTGGCGCGGAACAGATTCCCATGAGGAACGACATGCGCCCTTTGCTTGTGATCGTAGCCGCGGCCGCCTCGGCGATGTCGGGTCTGGCCTACGGCCAGGCCAGCAGCCAGCCCGGGGTCGTCACTAGCGGCGCCAACGGCGTCACGGTCAACGGCAAGCCCGCCGCGCGCAGCGGCGACACCACCAGCAATGGCGGCCCGCTCGTCGAAGGCGTGCCCAATGTCCTGATCAACGGCAAGCCGGCGGTGGTCATGGGCGACCGCACGCATTGCGGCGGCAAGACGGCCTCCGGCAGCCACGGCGTCTTCATCAACGGCAAGCCGATGGTGACCCAGGGCGATCAGACCTCAGGCTGCCCGCAATAGGAGCGCTGCGGCGTTTCCCCAGCGGCCAAAATATCGAAAACAACCCCATGCAAAGGAGCTGGCGGCTTACCGGCGTTCGACAAGGCAGCTTGACCCGTCGGGCAAATCAGGGATATATTTCCAATATTCCGAAATCGTGCAAACGCCCCTCGCCCACAATGCTGTCGCATATGGCGTACGCGATCACGTTTGCCCTGAAGCGACGAAGCAATCCAACGCGCGCATATGCGGTACCAATGGATTGCTTCGCGGAGCCCATCATCGGGCGCGCATTTGCGCGACCCATTGGCTCGCAACGACGGCAGCCGGCACTACTTGACCGCTGAAAACGCGGTCGGCACCAGAAGCTGGTTTTCGATGGTGAGAACGATCTGACCGTCCTCCTCGCTCTTGGCGCGCGCGGCGATCCATTCCGGATCGGTCGTGAACGCGGTCCATTTCTTCTCGCGCTCGGCGAGCGACTCCCAGGCCAGCAGATAGGTCAAGTCCTGGTTGGATTCACCGACCAGCGTCGTGAAGAAGCCGGCCTGCCTGATGCCGTGCTTGTCCCAGAGCTTCAGCGTGATGGTCTCGAAGCGCTTGAGCAGCGCCGGCAGCCGGCCCGGCAGGCAACGATAGACGCGCGTCTCGTAGATCATTGGCGATACTCCCAGATCTTGTTCGCAAAAGCGCGCACGTTCTGACAACAAACCCGGGCCAAGTCAAAATGGCCCGGTCGAAATGGCGTGGTCCAGTCCCTCGCTTCCGGCATGGCCCGTCCGCACCCGCCGCACATCTTCACACCGGCTTCACCTCACCGGCAAACTTGGCCGCTCGCGATAATTGCCGGGCCGTCCGCCATCATCTATACAACCCTTAAGTGAAAGAGGTGGCGAATGTATCTCATGAGATTGCTGCGCGCCGGCGTGCTGCTGGTGGCTGCACTCGGATGTCTTTTGGGGTTTCATGGCGCCACAGCCCAACAGGCCCAACAAGGGACCGATAACCGGCTCAAGGAAGTCCAGCTGGGCAAGGATGCGTTTACCTTGGGCGACCCGGTACCGGCCTGGGCCGAGCAACCGCCGATCCCGGAGATTCCCAAGACCGCGTCCTTGCCGGTGGTCGTCCGTCTCGCCGACACTCAGTACCTGATTGGAAAGGTTCCCGCGCTCTTCGTCCGGCGCGCCACGCAGATCAACGATGCAGCGGCGCTAACTGCGGCTGGACGCCTTTCGATCGCATTCGCGCCTGAATATGAGCATGTCCAGCTGCACGCGATCCGCGTCTATCGCGGGCAGGAGCAGTTCGATCGGACGCTGACCTCCAACATCCGCTTCCTGCAACGCGAACAGGGCCTCGAGCACGGCGTCTATAGCGGCCGGGTGACCGCCTCCATCCTGATCGACGATCTGCGCGTCGGCGATACGCTGGAGATCGCCTATACGAGCTCGGGTCAAAATCCGGTGTTCGGCGGCAAGGCGTTCGGGCTGTCGCCGTGGGATCAGGGCTTGCCGACGCTGCGTCGGCGGGTCGTTCTGAATTACCCAACCAACCGATCGATCGCCTAGCGCGTGGTCGGCGACCGGCCGCTGCCCCCTCTCCTCCCGACCGAAACCGTGCGCGATGGTATCCGGCGCGTCAGCTTCGACCAGCAGCCGTTGCCTGGCTTTCCTGGAGAGACGATGGCTCCGCCGGATTTCTTCGGGCTTCGCTTCGTGCAGTTCTCCGAGTTTGCGAGCTGGACCGATGTCGCCGGCTGGGCAAGCAACCTGTTCGAGGCGACCGCGCCAAAGGACGGCGAGTTTCAGGACGTCGTGAAGCGCATCAAGGCGCTGCCGTCCGAGTCGGCCCGCGCCATGGCCGCGCTCGAGTTTGTGCAATCCCAGGTCCGGTATTTCTCGGTCGCGCTCGGCGAGAGCTCGCACCGGCCGACCTTGCCCGACGAGGTGTTGCGGCGCCGCTACGGCGACTGCAAGGACAAATCGCTGCTGCTGGTCACCCTGCTCCATGAACTCGGCATCAAGAGCCGGCCCGTGCTGCTGCAGATCGGACGCCATGGCGGACTGGAGAAAACGCTGCCCAGCCCGCAGTTCTTCGATCATGCCATCGTCGAAGCCACGATCGGCGGCAAGACCTACTTCCTCGACTCGACGCGCCTCGGACAGCATGGCGAGCTCGACCGCGCCGGCCAGGCCCATGGCGGCGTCCAGGTCCTCGTCGTGGCGCGCGAAACCGATTCCGTCTCGCGCGTCCCTGCCGACACCGGCGATATCGTCGGCGACGAAATCATCGAGCGCGCAACGCTGGCCAAGTTCGGCGAAGAGGGCCAGCTCGACGTCCGCCGGGTCTGGCGCGGGCTTGGCGCAGAGCAGCTCCGCGTCGTGCTCGAACGGGCAACCCACGAGCAGGTGACGAGGTTCGTCCGTGACGCCCTGGAACGCCGCTATCCCGGCGCGACGCTGGCCGGCGAGCCTGCCGTGCAGAACGACACCTTGAAGAACGAGCTCTCGATCTCGGCGCACTACAAAGTTCCCAAGCTCGCAACCGAGGCGGAAGCGAGCTGGGTCGTCGGCTACGCGGTGGACAATATGCAGAATGTGCTGATCGCCTCGCAGTCGGCGAGCCGCACCACGCCGCTACGGATTCCGGGTTTCCCGTACCACGGCAAATACAGTTTCGAGATGAGCTTTCCCGAACAGGTCAGCATCAGCATCGATCCGCGCGAGCACACCGTCGCCAACAAGTATTTCAATGCCACGGTCACCGAATATTTTCGCGGGCGCAATGCGAGGAAAACCGTCGAGCTGAAGACGTTGCAGCCATCGGTCGAGCCGGCGGATTACCCCAGCTATGCCGAAGACCTGCGTTCGCTCAACAAGGCGATCGGCAACGCCTTTGCGGTCAACAAGGCGATGTTCAACAATGATGCCGCCAAGGCGGATATCACGCACCACCTGCAGCAGCAGCACGAGGAGACCATCAAGAAGACGACCGAGATCATCGATGGCGGCAAGCTCTCCGGCAGCGATCTGGCCAACGGCTATTGCCTGCGCGGTCACGCCAGGGCCAACCTCGACCGCGTTGACGAGGCCCTGCAGGACGTCAACACCGCCGTACGCCTCGCGCCGAGCTCCGGGAACATCCTGGCCTGCCGCGCCAGCGTCTATTTTCGCGCAGGACAGTTCGACAAGAGCGTGACCGACTACTCCAACGCGATCGCGCTGGGCGGCGGCGCCGACGGCCTCGACATCTCATTCCGCTGGCGCGGAGTCGCACGGGTCTATGCGGGCCATATGCAGGAGGCGATCGAAGACTTCGCCAAGGCGAGTGAACTCGGCGACCGCGAAGCCCGGATCTACAGCGACATGTGGCTGATTGCGACCTACGGTCGCCTCGGCAAGCCGGCGCCCGACGACATGGTCAAGCGCGCCGGAGCCGAAGCGCAAGGTGAATGGCCGCGTGCCGGCCTCGCCATGCTGGCCGGCCTGATGTCGCCGGACGACATGCTCAAATCGCTCGAGAAGAAGGTCGGCGACGAGCGCCAGATGGCGCTGGCCGAAGCCTATTTCTATACCGGCCTGCGCAACCTCGCGCTCGGCGACACCAAGCAGGCGCAGGCGTCCTTCCAGAAGACGCGCGATATCGGCGTGATCGACTATATCGAGCAGGACTGCGCTGCGTTCGAGCTCGACCGTCTGAAGAAGCTGGGCGCGACGACCTCGGCCAAGCCCACCACGAACGGTACGGTCGCCCACTGATCTCGGTGCCGAGCGGCGGTCCCGGGTGCACCGTACCCCGATACTGCAGGCCGTGGGCGGCGCTCGCAATGTTGCTGCAATGTTGCTGCCCCTAGAACCAGTGCTTTGAAACCCGGATTTGCGGCATGCGGATATTGCTGGTTGAGGATGAGGCTGAGATGGCGGCGGCGCTGGCGCAGGCGCTGAAGGGCTACGACATGGTCGTCGACCATGTGCCGAACCTCGCCGAGGCCGAGGAAGCGATTTCCGCCGACGTGCATGGCGCCGTCCTGCTCGACCGCCAACTTCCCGACGGCGACGGCCTCACGCTGATCCCGAAGCTGCGCGCCAAGGCCGACGGCGTTCCGATCATCGTGCTGACCGCGCGCGGCGACCTCGCCGACCGCATCATTGGGCTCGACAGCGGCGCCGACGACTATCTGGCCAAGCCGTTCGCGGTCGAGGAGCTGCTGGCGCGGCTGCGCGCCGTGCTGCGCCGTCCCGCCGGCCTGCAGCTCGAGATCATCAAGGCCGGCCGCATGGCGTTCGATTGCAGCCATCGCGAGGCCAGCGTCAATGGCCGCCCGCTCGACCTGCCGCGGCGCGAGCTTCTGGTGCTGGAGACGCTGCTGCGCCGCCTCGGCCGCACCGTGTTGCGCGCGACGCTCGAGGAGGCCGTGTACAATTTCGAGGACGAGATCCAGTCGAACGCGCTCGACGCCCATGTGTCGCGGCTGCGGCGCAAGCTCGCCGATACCGATGCCGGCGTCGAGATCCACAGCATCCGCGGCGTCGGCTACCTGCTCAAGCAGGTGTCATGAGCGAAACCGCCGATCACTATTGCCTGCGCTCGCAACTGAGCTGGCGGCTGGTCGCGCTGCAGGCGCTGCTGCTCGCCATGCTGATCATTTGCCTGATCAGCGCATTGTGTGTCACCGGTTTCCTGATCGTCCCGCGCGATGAGGATCACGTCATTTCCATCGTGCAGAGCGCGGTCGCACGCGACGGGAACGGCGACCTGATTTTGCGCCCGACGGCCGAACTCAAGCAGCTTCGCGACAACACGCCCGAGCTCTGGTTCCTGGTGCGCGACCGGCAAGGCCATTCACTATCGGAAGGCGCAGTGCCGTCCGAATTTGCGAAAATCGGCGATGCACTCGACCAGATCAGCCAGGCCAGGCTCGGCTGGCAGATGTTCGAGGACGATCCGCGCAAGCCGCCGGCGCGGCTGAAACGCGTCAATTCCGACGCCGGCCCGGTGCAGGTGCTCACAGCCACGCAAGGGCCGACGTCGAGCGTCAAGACGGCGCTCGCCACGACGCTGGCGTTCCTTGCCGTCGCCCTGCCCGGCCTGCTCTTGATGGCGTGCGCCACGTTCATCGCAACGCCGATGGTGGTGAAGCGCGCTTTCGCCGGCCTCGACACCGCGGCCGACCAGGCGCGCCGGATCGATTTCCGCCAGCGCGGCAGCCGGCTGTCGGCCGACCATCTGCCGCTCGAGGTCGCGCCGCTGGTGACCGCCGTCAACGATGCGCTGACACGGCTCGACGACGGCTATTCGCGCCACCAGCGCTTCGTCGCGGATGCCGCGCACGAATTGCGCACCCCGATCGCGATCCTCAACACGCGGCTGGAGTCGCTGCCCGCAGGCCCTGAGAAAACCCGTCTGCTCGAGGATTCCGCACGGCTTGCAACGCTCGCCGAGCAGCTGCTCGATATCCAGCGCTTCGACCAGTGCCGCAATCCATTCGGGCGCGTCGATCTCGTCGCGGTCGCGCGCAATGTCGCCGCCGATCTCGCGCCGCTCGCGATCGCGGGCGGTTACGAATTGTCGCTCGATAGCGCCGCCGACCACGTCGAAACGCTGGGCGACCGCGCCGCGCTCGAACGGGCGCTGACCAATCTCGTGCAGAACGCCATCCAGCATGGCGGCCGCCGCGGCACCATCACCATCCATGTCGGCAACGCCGCGACGGTCGATGTGACCGACGAAGGCGACGGTATTCCGAAGCATGAGCGCACGCGGATCTTCGATCCGTTCTATCGTCTGGCGCCGCTCGACCGCGGCGCCGGCCTTGGTCTGAACATGGTGCGCGAGATCGCAAGGCTGCATGGCGGTCACGTCTCCGTGCTCGACGGACCGAAAGGCGGCGCGCGCTTCCGTCTCACATTACCGCCGGCGCCCTTCGCATCGTGATGCCAGAGCGCTTTCCAGCATCATCGCGCAATGTTCTCGCAATGCAGCCCCCGCAAAGAGGAGATCGCGCCGCGCGATCGAGTCGCGACGCGACGACACTTTGCTGGGAATCCCAATGGCACATGATCTCCTTTCTTTCTTCACGGCATGGATGGCCGCCCCCGGCCGCGTCGGCGCGATCGCGCCTTCGGGCGCGGCGCTCGCCGAACTGATCACGCGCGACATCAGCGCCAACACCGGCCCGGTGCTGGAGCTCGGTCCTGGAACGGGCGCCTTCACCTACCAGTTGCTGAAGCGCGGCGTGCGCCAGCAGGATCTCACGCTGATCGAATACGGCTCGGATTTCATGCGGCTGCTGCAGCTGCGTTTTCCCGGCGCGCGCGTGCTGTGGATGGACGCCGCGCGGCTGGCCTCGGAACGGCTGTACGACGGCGCGCCGGTCGGCGCTGTGGTCAGCGGACTGCCGCTGCTCAACATGTCGCCGCGCAAGGTGATCTCGATCGTCGGCGGCGCATTCAGCTATATGCGTCCCGGCGGCGCGTTCTATCAATTCACGTATGGGATGCGCTGCCCGATACGGCGGCCGATCCTCGACCGGCTCGGCCTGCGCGCCACGCTGGTCGATCGCGCCATCCTCAACGTGCCGCCCGCCGCGGTCTACCGGCTGACGCGGCGACCGCAGTACAAGCTGTTGACGCGTGACGTCACACCGGCGACCGGCACCAACGTTTCACCGCTCAAGAAGGAACGCCAGGCGAGCGAGGACTGCGCCGTGTGACGGCGCAGCTGACCGCTGTTACATCAGCCGGCTCTGCTTCGCCGCGGCCTCAATGAAGGACGCGAACAGCGGATGCGGCTCGAACGGCCGCGACTTCAGTTCGGGATGGAACTGGACGCCGATGAACCAGGGATGGTCCTCGTACTCGACGATCTCGGGCAGCACGCCGTCGGGCGACATGCCGGAGAAACGGAGGCCGTGCTGCTCGAGGCGATCCTTGTAGGCGGTGTTGACCTCGTAGCGGTGACGGTGCCGCTCGGAGATCTCGGTCGCGCCGCCATAGACCTGCGAGACGCGGCTGCCGCGGTTGAGCGCCGCCGGATAGGCGCCGAGCCGCATCGTGCCGCCGAGGTCGCCGCTCTGCGAGCGCTTCTCGAGCTCGTTGCCGCGCAGCCATTCGGTCATCAGGCCGACCAGCGGCTCATCGGTCGGGCCGAACTCGGTCGAATTGGCGTTCTCGATGCCGACCAGATTGCGCGCCGCCTCGATGACAGCCATCTGCATGCCGAAGCAGATGCCGAAATACGGCACGTCGCGCTCACGCGCGAACTGCGCCGCGCGGATCTTGCCCTCGGCGCCGCGCTGGCCGAAGCCGCCGGGCACTAGGATGCCGTTGACGTGCTCGAGGAACGGCGCCGGGTCCTCGTTCTCGAACACCTCGCTCTCGATCCAGTCGAGGTTGACCTTCACCTTGTTGGCGATGCCGCCATGCGAGAGCGCCTCAATCAGCGATTTGTAGGCGTCCTTCATGCCGGTGTACTTGCCGACGATCGCGATCGTCACCGCGCCTTCCGGATTGCGGACACGCTCGTTGATCACGTGCCAGCTCTGCAGCGCCGGCGGAATCTTAGCCGTGATGCCGAACGCGGCCAGCACCTCGTCGTCGAGGCCGGCGGCGTGATAGGCCTCGGGCACGGCGTAGATGTTGTCGACGTCGCGCGCCTCGATCACGGCGCTCTCGCGCACGTTACAGAACAGGCCGAGCTTGCGCCGCTCTTCCTTGGGGATTTCGCGATCAGTGCGGCACAGCAGGATGTCCGGCTGGATGCCGATCGAGCGCAGCTCCTTTACCGAGTGCTGCGTCGGCTTTGTCTTGAGTTCGCCGGCACTTGGAATGTACGGCAAAAGCGTCAGGTGAATGTAGACGGCGTGATCGCGCGGCAGCTCGTTCTTGAGCTGGCGGATCGCCTCGAAGAACGGCAGGCCCTCGATGTCGCCGACCGTGCCGCCGATCTCGACCAGCACGAAATCGTACTCGTCGTTGCCCGACAGCACGAATTCCTTGATCGCGTTGGTGACGTGCGGGACCACCTGGATGGTGGCGCCGAGATAATCGCCACGGCGCTCCTTGGTGATGATGTCCTGGTAGATACGCCCGGTCGTGATGTTGTCAGCCTTGGTGGCCGGACGACCGGTGAAACGCTCGTAATGGCCGAGATCGAGATCGGTCTCGGCGCCGTCGTCGGTCACGAACACTTCGCCGTGCTGATACGGCGACATCGTTCCGGGATCGAGGTTGAGATAGGGATCGAGTTTGCGAAGGCGGACTTTGTAGCCCCTAGCCTGCAGCAAAGCGCCGAGCGCCGCTGAAGCCAGACCCTTGCCGAGCGAGGAGACCACGCCGCCGGTGATGAATATGTACCGCGCCATGGGACTTTACCTTTAAGCCGACTCCACCGATTCGCAAAACGAATCGGTTGTTCCCGGCAAACAAACCACCGGGCTGTGGGTTACGTTAAATTGCGAGCGATTTCAGACTATTGATGGGTATTCCTGATGCAGGATGCCAGCGGTGCATCCTGCATGGCCACCCTGCTTTATTGCGACCGTGGTGCCTGCGGGCCGCTCGGAGCCTGCTGGCCCTGCTGCTCGTCGGTCTTCTTCAGCGAATCGAGGATGCCGCCGGAGGTCGGGGGCGTCAGCGGCGCACCGCTGGCCGGCTGGGTCTGCGCCGGTGCGCCGGTGCCGATGATCGAGCTCGGCTTGCGGTCGTAGCCGGCGTACCAGGACAGGAACAGGCTGGTCACGAAGAAGCCGACCGCGAGGATCGCCGTGGTCCGCGTCAGCAAATTCGCGGTGCCGCGGCTCGACATGAAGCCGGCGCCGCCGCCCATGCCAAGGCCACCGCCTTCGGATTTCTGCAGCAACACGGCGCCGATCATGACGGCGACGATCATGAGATGAATGATGATAACGACAGTCTGCATCGCAAGCCTTCCGTCACAAGCCGCCAAGCGGCCAGACAAACGGCGCTATCGGCTCTACGGTTTTCGTGAAGTCGCGCCCTGTTACACGATTGCACCGGGCATTGTCACCCCCGAGATAGTCGCATCGGCTGACATCACAAGCGATGCTGATGGTCCTCCCTCGGGGCCTTGATCGGAATCGCTCGATTCCATTATAATTGACATATGGATACTTTGGTAGACGATCTGAGCCAACGCCTCGCGCAGCGGATCAGGCTCGAACGCGATGGCCGCGGCTGGTCACTGGCTGAGCTTGCCGAACGCGCCGGCGTCTCGAAGGCGACCATCAGCAAGATCGAGCGCGCCGAGGTCAGCCCGACCGCGGTCGTGCTGGTGCGGCTCGCCTCCGCTTTCGACCTCACGCTGGCCGGCCTGATGCTGCGCGCCGAAGGCCAGGGCGAGCGGCTGTCACGCGCCGCCACGCAGTCGGTGTGGCGCGATCCTGAATCCGGCTATCTGCGCCGCCAGGTGTTCAGCCGTCCCGATCATCCGGTCGAGCTGGTGCGGGTCGAACTGCCGCCGAAGCAATCCGTGACCCTGCCCGCCTCGTCCTATGCCCACATCCGCCAACTGGTCTGGGTGCTGAGCGGCAGCCTCGTCATCACCGAAGGCGGCGCACGCCATGTGCTGGCGGCCGGCGATTGCCTTGGCTTCGGCCCGCCGGCGGAAACCACCTTTGCCAATGAGGGCAACGCCGGGTGCACGTATGTGGTCGCCCTGGCCCGGAGCTGATGCATGTCGCAGTTTTCCATCAAGCCGCTCACCGACGAGCCGGGGATTCGCAACGCGCTCAGCGAATTGCTGATCGAGACCGTCGCCAGCGGCGGCTCGGTGAGCTTCATGCATCCGCTGGCGCCGGAGGACGCTGATGCATTCTGGCGGGATTCGCTCAGTGCTGCGGCGCGCAGCGAGCGAGTAGTGCTCGGCGCGTTCGACGGCAATGATCTGATCGGCACCGTGACACTGCAATTGAAACTGCCGCCGAACCAGCCGCATCGCGCGGAAATCGCAAAAATGATGACGCGCGTCGCCCGCCGCGGTCGCGGCGTGGCGACCGCCTTGATGCGTGCCGCCGAGCAGCTCGCGATCGCGCACGGGCGCACATTGCTGGTGCTCGACACCGCCGAGGAGGACGGCGCCGCGCCGCTTTACGAGCGGCTGGGCTTTCAGCTCACCGGCCTCATCCCGGACTACGCGCTGAAGCCGCATGGCGGCCTCACCGGGACGCTGATTTATTGGAAGCGGATCGGTGCGGCTGCGGCCGCTTGATCCTGCCCCCCAAGCAGAGCTGCCGATGGCGGCTGACCGCGCAATACTGCCAATCCGTCACCCTGAGGAGCGCGCAGCGCGTCTCGAAGGGTCGACGGCCACCAGCCGGGCCGTCGATCCTTCGAGACGGCCGCGTTGCGGCCTCCTCAGGATGACGGTGTGAGAGCGCGATGCAAAATGGGCCCTAGCAGCCCGCCGCGATCGCCAGGAAGTCGGACGCCTTCAGGCTGGCGCCGCCGACCAGCGCGCCGTTGACGTTGGCGACGGCCATCAGCTCGGCGGCGTTCGACGGCTTGACCGAGCCGCCATAGAGTATCCTGATCTTGTTTCCCTCAGCCTTGAAGCGATCGGTG
Organism: Bradyrhizobium sp. INPA03-11B; assembly: GCF_040446015.1. Classification (NCBI taxonomy): domain Bacteria; kingdom Pseudomonadati; phylum Pseudomonadota; class Alphaproteobacteria; order Hyphomicrobiales; family Nitrobacteraceae; genus Bradyrhizobium; species Bradyrhizobium sp. INPA03-11B. The sequence goes on along the minus strand of NZ_JASGSR010000075.1, from coordinate 18,904 downwards.
AGCTGTCCCCGGATAAACCTGTGAACTTCCTCGACATCTCCGGCGGTCGGGGTCAGGCCGGTGCCGATCGCCCAGACCGGTTCATAGGCCACCACCAGATTGGCCGCGGTCGAGCCGTCGGGCAGCGAGCCCGCAAGCTGGGTGCCGCAGACATCGAGCGTCTTGCCGGCGTCGCGCTGCTCGCGGGTCTCGCCGATGCAGACAATCGCGGTCAGCCCCGCGCGCCAGACCGCCTCCGCCTTCTGCCGAATCAAGGCATCGCTCTCGCCATGGTCGGCGCGCCGCTCGGAGTGGCCGACGATGATGGCGACCGCGCCGAGGTCCTTGAACATCTCCGCCGAGAGGTCGCCGGTGTGGGCGCCCGAGGCCTTCGGATGGCAGTCCTGAGCGCCGACGGCAACCTTCGAGCCGCGCGCCTTGTCGGCAAACGCGCCGACCAACGTCGCCGGCGGACAGACCAAGAGATCGGCCTTCCCGGCGACATCGCCGGCGCCGGCCAGCATCGCGTCGAACTCGGCAAAAGAGGATTTCAGGCCGTTCATTTTCCAGTTGCCGGCGATCAGCGGCCGGATGGCGTCGGTCATGTCGGATTTCCCATCATTCAAGCGTCCCCTGCGCTATCAGAGCCGGGCGGCGACTTCCAGAGCGCGGCTTCGTGCCTGCTGAACCGCTTCAATCCGCCCCCTTACCCATGGTTGCGGGGGGGCTTCGGCCACTTTATAAGCGTTTTCAATTCGGTGACGCCCTGTTGCCGGACGAAAAGTCCCGACTTTTGGTCCCATTTGGGCACGACCCGGTTCCCCTCCTGTAAAACAAGTTGGACCCATGCTTCGAGGAATGCGGAAAGCCTCATCAAACTGGCTCGGCAAGACGATAATGGCCGTGGTGATGGGCGTTTTGATCGTCAGTTTCGGAATTTGGGGTATTGCCGACATTTTCAAGGGGTTTGGCCAGTCGACCTTCGCCAAGGTCGGTGGGACCGAGATTTCGGCCGAGCAGTTCCGCCAGATCTATACCGACCGCCTGCAGCAGCTCGGCCGCCAGTTCGGCCGGCCGCTGACGCCGGACCAGGCGCGCGCCTTCGGGATTGACCGCCAGGTGCTGCAGCAGACGCTCGCGGAAGCGGCACTGGACGAGGAAGCGCGCCGCATGGGCCTCAACCAGTCCGATGCCGAGGTGCTGCGCACGATCTACAACGATCCGAACTTCAAGGGCCTCAACGGCCAGTTCGATCCGCAGCGCTTCCAGTCCGTGATCCGCAACTTCGGCTACACCGAGGGCCGCTACATCGCCGAGCAGCGCCGCGTCGGCCTGCGGCGGCAGATCGCCGGCACCATCTCGTCCGGGATCGAGCCGACCAAATCGATGATCGAGGCGCTGACCCGTTTCCAGAACGAGCAGCGCTCGATCGATTACGTCACGCTCGGCGCCGCGCAGGCCGGCACCATCGATCCGCCCTCGCCCGAAGCGCTCGCCGCCTATTTCGAGGACCACAAGGTTCAGTTCCGCGCGCCCGAATACCGCAAGATCTCCTTCGTCGCGATCACGCCGGAGGAAATCGGCAAGTGGGAAACGGTGTCGGACGAGGATGCGAAGAAGATCTTCGACGAGCGCAAGGACCGGCTCAGCACGCCCGAGAAGCGTGAGGTCTCGCAGATCGTGTTTCCGGACGCCGGCGAGGCGCAGGCCGCCCGCGCCCGCATCACGTCAGGCACCTCGTTCGACGACATCGCCAAGGAACGCAAGCTCAATCCTGCCGACGTCAATCTCGGCCTGGTCGCAAAGTCGGCGATCCTCGATCCGGCCGTCGGCGATGCCGCTTTCTCTCTCCCGTCGGGCGAAGTCAGCCAGCCGGTCCAGGGCCGCTTCGGCATCGCGCTGGTCAAGGTCGGCAAGATCGAGCCCGGCGTGACCCCGACCTACGAGAGCCTTGCGCAGCAAGTGAAGAACGAGATCGCGTCCGAGCGCGCCCGCACCAAGGTCGCCGAACTGCGCGACAAGATGGAAGACGAGCGCGGCGGCGGCTCCAGCGTGATCGACGCGGCGCAGAAGCTGAAACTGAACGCCGTCACGATCGACGCGGTCGATCGCTCGGGCCGCCTGCCGAACGGCCAGGTCGCGTCCAACATCCCGCGCGGCCTCGACGTGGTGTCGCAGGCCTTCAACAGCGACGTCGGCGTCGACAACGACCCGATCCAGTTCAACAACGGCTATGTCTGGTACGACGTGCTCGGCATCACGCCGTCGCGCGAGCGCCCCCTCGACGAGGTTCGCGACCAGGTCGAGGCGAAGTGGCGCGAGGACCAGATCTCCGCCAAGCTGCGCGCCAAGGCGACCGAGATGGTCCAGAAGCTCGACAGCGGCGCCAAGCTCGCCGACGAGGCGGCCGCTGCCGGCGTCAAGGTCGAGACCGCCGCGAATTTCAACCGCGAGGCCTCGCCGCCCGGCGTGCCGGCCGGCGTGATCGCCGCCGCATTCCGCACCGCCAAGGATGGCGACGGACAGACATCGACCGCCGGCGGCAGCCAGTGGGTCGTCTTCCGCGTCACCAATGTGACGGTGCCGCCGGTCGACTTCGCCTCCGACGCGGCCAAGCAGCTCACCGAAGCGCTGCGGCGCTCGATGAGCGACGAGCAGGTCGCACAGTATGTCAGCAAGATCGAGTCCGACATCGGCGTAACCGTCAACCAGGCAGCCTTCGCACAGGTGACAGGCGCAAATAATTGAGCATGATCCGGACAGCGCGACGGCGTGCTGTCCGCAGATCAAGCTCCAACAACAGACCCTGGGCCAGCGAATGGACGACCTGAAATCGATCATCGGAAAAGTCGCTACCGGCGCCACGCTGACGCGTGAAGAAGCTGCGTCCGCCTTCGACAGCATGATGTCGGGCGAAGCCACGCCCTCGCAGATGGGCGGGCTGTTGATGGCGCTGCGGGTGCGCGGCGAGACCGTCGAGGAAATCACCGGCGCCGTCACCGCGATGCGCGGCAAGATGCTGCCGGTGAAAGCGCCGGCCGAGGCCGTCGATATCGTCGGCACCGGCGGCGACGGCTCCGGCTCGGTCAACGTCTCGACCTGCGCGGCTTTCATCGTGGCCGGCGCCGGCGTGCCCGTCGCCAAACACGGCAACCGCGCGCTGTCGTCGCGCTCGGGCGCCGCGGACGTGCTGGCCTCGCTCGGGGTCAAGCTCGATCTGACGCCGGCGCAGGTCGGACGCTGCGTCGCGGAGGCCGGCATCGGCTTCATGTTCGCGCCCGCGCATCATCCGGCGATGAAGAATGTCGGCCCGACCCGGGTCGAGCTCGCCACCCGCACCATCTTCAACCTGCTCGGACCGCTGTCGAACCCGGCCGGCGTCAAGCGGCAGATGGTCGGCGTGTTCTCGCGGCAGTGGGTGCAGCCGCTGGCGCAGGTGCTGAAGAATCTCGGCTCGGACAAGGTCTGGGTCGTGCACGGCTCCGATGGCCTCGACGAGATCACCCTCACCGGTCCGACCTTCGTCGCTACGCTCGAGAACGGCGAGATCAGGACGTCAGAGGTGACGCCCGAGGAGGCCGGCCTTGGCCGGGTCGACGGCGAGGCGCTGAAGGGTGGCGATGCCGACGCCAATGCGATCGCGCTCTCCAGCGTGCTCCAGGGCAAGCCGAGCGCCTATCGCGACGTCGCCCTGCTCAATGCCGCCGCGGCACTGATCGTGGCCGGCCGCGCCAAGGATCTCAAGGAAGGGGTTGCGATCGGCACCCAGTCGCTCGACAGCGGTGCGGCCGCTGCGCGGCTCAAGCATCTGATCGCGGTGTCCAACGGTTGAGAGTACAGAGATGTCCGACATCCTGACCAAGATCGAGGCTTACAAGCGCGAGGAGATCGCCGCCGCAAAGCGCGCGCGTCCGCTCGCCAACGTCGAGGCGCAGGCCAAATCGGCCTCACCGCCGCGCGGCTTCGTCCGCGCGCTCAGGGATAAGCATGCACGCGGCGACTACGCGCTGATCGCGGAAGTGAAGAAGGCCTCGCCCTCGAAGGGGCTGATCCGCGCCGACTTCGACCCGCCCGTGCTCGCAAAGGCCTATGAGGCCGGCGGCGCGGCGTGCCTGTCGGTGCTGACGGACACGCCCTCGTTCCAGGGCCATCTCGACTTCATGGTCGCGGCCCGCGCGGCGACCAACCTGCCGGTGCTGCGCAAGGACTTCATGTTCGACACCTACCAGGTGGCGGAGGCGCGCGCCCATGGCGCCGACTGCATCCTGATCATCATGGCCGCGCTTGACGACGCGGCGGCCAGGGAGATCGAGGACGCCGCGTTGTCGTATGGGATGGACGTGCTGATCGAGATCCACGACCGCGCCGAGCTTGACCGCGCTTTGAAACTTCGCTCGCCGATGATCGGCGTCAACAACCGCAATCTGCGCACCTTCGAGACCACGCTCGCGACCAGCGAGGCGCTGGCGCCGCTGATCCCGCGCGATCGGCTGATGGTCGGCGAGAGCGGCATCTTCACGCCTGACGATCTCGCCCGCCTCGAGCACGTCGGGATGTCGACCTTCCTTGTCGGCGAGAGCCTGATGCGCCAGCAGGACGTCACCGCGGCCACCCGCGCCCTGCTGACGCGGCAGGGCGCACCGCGCGCCACCGGCACGCGCTGACGCGATGGCGCGGAAGTCCAAAGCCAAAGACAAAGCCGAGCCGCCGGGCACGGCCCTCACCCATATCGACGCCAAGGGCGACGCGCGCATGGTCGACGTCTCGGCGAAGCCCGCGACCGAACGGACCGCGGTCGCCGAAGGCCGCGTCCTGATGAGCAAGGCCACGCTCGCGCTGATCGAGTCGGGGCAAGCCAAGAAGGGTGACGTGCTGGCGACCGCGCGGATCGCCGGCATCATGGCGGCGAAGCGGACCTCGGAATTGATCCCGCTCTGCCATCCGCTGGCGTTGACCAAGGTCACGATCGATATCGCAACCGACCGCAAGCTGCCCGGCTGCATCGTCCGCGCCAGCGTCAAGGTGACCGGGCCGACCGGCGTCGAGATGGAGGCGCTGACCGCGGTTTCGGTCGCCTGCCTGACGATCTACGACATGATCAAGGCGGTCGAGCGCGGCGTGCGCATCGAAGGCATTCATCTGATCGAGAAGATCGGCGGCAAGTCCGGGCACTATCGCGCCGGCGATTGATCGCAACGGGCGCGCATCGCGGGACTGACAGCTTCAGCTGATCTACCTGTCGGCCGGACGAGTCTCTATCCCCGTCATCCTGAGGAGCGCGAAGCGCGTCTCGAAGGATGCACGGCCCGGCTGCTGGCCGTCGATCCTTCGAGGCTCGCTCCGCTCGCACCTCCAGCGACAACGGCAAAGCCGTTGCGCGGGGATGACGGTGACAGAGCCGAGCGCAGTCCAACCGCCAATGTCCGCAACCATTCGTTAACCAATCTCGCTAACCCGTGCTCCATTTCGTTTGGATACGACTTTCGCGGGCCGGAGGTGCGCGAAACCTACTTCCGGGTGAAACGCCTGGAAGCGATAGCGACACATGAATCCAAACGGCAGCGCCTCGTTCAACATCACCTCGGTGATCGGCAGCGGTCCGATCCGCTGGCTGATCCTCGGCGGTGCCGTGCTGATGGCTGCGATCGCGATCGGCGCCACCCTGATGGCCGAGAATTTTCGCGAGCGCGCCCTGCACAACAGCGAGCGCGAGCTCGAGAACACCGTGCTGCTGCTGGCGCGGCATTTCGACCAGCAGCTCGACGATCTCGAAGTGGTCCAGCGCGACCTGATCGCGTTCATGCGCGACAACGGGATCGCGACTTCTGAGAACTACAAGCTCCGGATGTCGTCCGCCGACATCCATGCGATGCTGAAGTCCAAGATGGATGCGCTGTCCAATGTCGGCAGCCTCAACGTGTTCGACGCCGACGGGCTGCTGATCAACAGCTCGGGCGCCTGGCCGCTGCCGCAGGTCAGCATCGCCGATCGCAGCTATTTCCAGATCTTCAAGTCGAGCCCCTACTCGCCCGACATGCAGGTCGCGCCGGTGATCAGCCGCGTCAACGGCACCTGGACCACCGTCATCGTCCGCAAGGTCACCGGCCCGCACGGCGAATTCCTCGGCGTCGTCGGCCGCGGCATCGAGCCGGCCACCTTCGAGAAATTCTTCTCCACCGTCGCACTTGGCGAAGGCGCCGCGATCGCGATGCACCATCGCGACGGCACGCTGCTGGCGCGCTATCCCCATGTCGAGGAGCTGATCGGGAAGAATTTCCGCAACGGTCCCGCCAAGCAGCAGCAGGTGTTCGAGCTGCCGCAGAGCACCGCAAGGATGGCGAGCCCGGTCGACGGCAAGGACCGCCTGCTGTCGTCGCGGGCACTGACCAAATTCCCGATCGTCGTCGTGGCGACGACCACCAAGGAGGCGGCGCTCACCATCTGGCGCGAGCAGATGGGCATCCTGATCGCGGTCACCGCGGTGTCGGTGCTGGCGATCGCGATCCTGCTGACGCTGGTGGTGCGCAAGCTGGTGCAGCAGCATCGCGCCCAGCAGCAGCGCCTGACGCTGGAGAAGCTCCGGCTCGACACCGCCGTCAACAACATGACGCAGGGGCTGTTGCTGTTCGATGCCGCGCAGCGGCTGGTGATCTGCAACAAGCGCTATATCGAGATGTACGGATTGTCCGCCGACGTCATCCGGCCCGGCTGCAGCTTCCGCGACGTCATCGTGCATCGCCACCTGACCGGCTCGTTCCACGGCGACGTCGAACGCTACGTCAACATCGTGCTGCGCGACGTCGGAATCCGCAACACCATGGTGATCACGACGCCCGACGGGCGCTCGATCCAGGTCGTCAACGAGCCGTTGGCCGATGGCGGCTGGCTCGCGACCCATGAGGACGTCACCGAGCGCCGCCGCACCGAGGAGCGCATCACGCATCTTGCCCACTACGACGCGCTGACCGACCTGCCGAACCGCGCGCTGTTCCACGAGGAGATCAAGCGCGAGCTGACGCACGTCACGCCCGACAGCCAGCTCGCGGTGCTCTATATCGACATCGACGAATTCAAGGGCGTCAACGACTCGCTCGGCCACATGGTCGGCGATGAACTGCTCAAATCCGTCGCGCGAACGCTGAGCGGCGTGATCGGCGACGGCGATTTCGTGGCGCGGCTCGGCGGCGACGAATTCGCGATCGTGCAGACCGGCGTGAAGAGCGAGCTCGAGGTCAGCGACCTCGTCGCGCGCATCTACGAGGTGATCCGCTCGCCCTATCAATGCCTCGGCCACCAGGTCACGACCGACGCCAGCATCGGCATTGCGCTGGCGCCAAAGGACGGCACCGATCTCGACCAGATCATGAAGAACGCCGACCTAGCGATGTATGCGGCGAAGTCGGCCGGCCGGCGCGTCGCGCGCTTCTTCGAGCCGGCGATGGATGCCGACGCCCGCGCCCGCCGCGAGCTCGAGATGGAGCTGCGGCGGACCATCGCCGCGGGCAGCGGCCTCGAAGTGTATTACCAGCCCTGCGTCGACCTGCGCAGCAACGAGATCACCGGCTGCGAGGCGCTGGTGCGCTGGCGCCATCCGGTGCGCGGCATGATCTCGCCGGCCGAGTTCGTGCCGATCGCGGAGGAGACCGGCCTGATCAACCAGCTCGGCGAATGGGTGCTGATGACGGCCTGCAAGGAGGCCGTGAACTGGCCCGATCACATCAGGCTCGCAGTCAACGTCTCGCCGGTCCAGTTCCGCAGCGGCACGCTGGCGCTCAAGGTGATCGCGGCGCTCGCAGCGTCCGGCCTGTCAGCCGGCCGGCTCGAGCTCGAGATCACCGAGGCCGTGCTGATCCGCGACGACGAGACCGCGCTGGCCGCGCTGCACCAGCTCCGCGCCATCGGCATCCGGATCGCGCTCGACGATTTCGGCACCGGCTATTCGTCGCTGAGCTATCTGAAGCGCTTCCCGTTCGACAAGATCAAGATCGACCGCTGCTTCGTCACCGACATCGCCGACCCGCAAGGCTCGGCCGGCATCGTCGAGGCCGTCGTCAACATCGCGACCGAGCGCAGCATGACGACCACGGCGGAAGGCGTCGAGACCGCGCAGCAGCAGCAATTGCTGCGCGAGCTCGGCTGTTCGGAGATGCAGGGCTATCTGTTCAGCGCGCCGAAGCCGGCCGCCCAGATCCGCGAGCTGCTGGCCGGGCATCGCCGCGGCCCCGCCGCGGGGTCCAGCCGGCCTGGCAGGCGCAGGCCGGTCGCTCGGACGGCCTGACTTTCGGAAGTTACTCAATAGCTCGTCGTGCCCGGGCTTGATCCGGGGATCCATCGATTTGGAAAGAGCTTTGCGAGACTGATGGATGGCCGGGTCATGCCCGGCCATGACGTGTGGATGCGTTCGTGCCTACTAGTTCGGCACCGGCCGCTTCTGCGCGGCCTTGGTGTCGGCGTTCTTGGCGTCGGCGTTGACAGTGACGCCGCGCAGCTGATTGAAGGCTGCCGCCAGCGCCTTGTCGTTCTTCTCGTCCGGCGGGACATAGGATTGCGAGCCGGTCTGCTCGGCGCCCTCGGCGGAGAGATGCCCGCGCATCGAGGCCTCGCCCTTGATCTCGGAGCGGGTCTTGAACTCGTCGGGTACGTCCTGCAGCACCTCGATGTCGGGCTTGATGCCGAGCGCTTGGATCGAATGGCCGGACGGCGTGAAATAGCGCGCGGTGGTCAGCGCCAGCGCGCCGTTGCCGGTGCCGAGCGGAATGATAGTCTGCACCGAGCCCTTGCCGAACGAGCGGGTGCCGATCAGGGTCGCGCGCTTGTGGTCGTGCAGCGCGCCGGCCACGATCTCCGAGGCCGAGGCCGAACCGCCATTGATCAGCACGACGAGCGGCTTGCCCTTGGTCATGTCGCCGCCATGGGCGGTGAAGCGCTGGGTCTCTTCCGGATTGCGGCCGCGGGTCGAGACCACCTCGCCGCGCTGCATCAGCGTCGAGGTCACCGAGACCGCCTGGTCGAGCAGGCCGCCCGGATTGTTGCGGAGGTCGACGACGTAGCCGGCGAGCTTGTCCTGCGGGACTTCCTTCTGGATCTCGCCGATCGCCTTGCGCAGGCCCTCGGTGGTCTGCTCGTTGAACGAGGTGACGCGGATATAGCCGATGTCGCCGCCCTCGACGTGATACTTCACCGGGCGGACGCGGATGATCTCGCGGGTGATCGAGACCTCGATCGGCTTGTCGGCGTCCTTGCGGATGATCTTCAGCCGGATCGAGCTGTTGGGCGCTCCCTTCATCTTGTTGACGGCCTGGTCGAGCGTCAGGCCCTGGATCTGGTCATCGTCGATCGAGGTGATCACGTCGCCCGACATGATGCCGGCGCGCGAGGCCGGCGTGTCGTCGATCGGCGCCACCACCTTGACGAAGCCGTCCTCCATCGTGACCTCGATGCCGAGGCCGCCGAACTCGCCATGCGTGGTCTCCTGCATCTCCGCCCAGCCCTTCTCGTTCATGTAGCGGGAGTGCGGATCGAGCGAGGAGATCATGCCGTTGATCGCGCCCTCGACGAGCTTGGAGTCCTCGGGCTTCTCGACGTAGTCGGTCTTGACCTTCTCGAACACCTCACCAAACAGATTGAGCTGCGAATAGGTGTTGTCGGAATGCGCGGCGGCATTGGCGACGGCGAACAGATGCGCCCCCTGCGGCGAGGCCACGAGCAGGGTGAGACACGCCCCCGCAACCGTCCCGAGGAAGAAGCCAACATGTTTGCGCATTATCCGTGATCCCTTCGCTAGCGGCCGGCAACGTTTCGCAACATACGGCCCACCTCACCCCGACGCGGGGCACCACACAACGGCTTTTTGGTCGGATCAAGGCCGCCCCGCCACCGGACCATTACGGTCCTGTCACGATGCCTCGGTCAGCGCCAAATCAACAACTTAGTCAGCCCCCAGTCAGCCTCACGTCAGCTCCCGGTCGGCCTCTGGCCCAGCCTCCCGCAACCCGTTCTGCCAGGTCGACGGCCGGGTCCCGAATCCGCGCTTGGCCCGGGTGCCCAGCCAATAGCCAAACTGCGGAGGAACATTGCGAAATGGCCCTTCAACCCCGAGTTTCAATGCCGCATCCATCGGCCAGTTGGGGTTATTGAGGATTTCACGGCCGACCGCGATCAAATCTGCTTGTTTGTCACCCAGTATCTGCTCGGCCTGGTCACCATGAATGATCAGGCCGACCGCCATGGTCATGATATCGGCATGGGCGCGGACATATTCCGCCAGCGGCACCTGATAGTTGTATTTGATCTCCTTGCCGAGGATCGGCGCCATCTCGCTGATTCCGCCTGACGAGCAGTCGATCACGTCGACGCCCTTAGGCTTCAGGATCGCCGCCAGCCGGGCACTTTGCTCCGGGCCCCAGCCGGCATTGTCCTCGACCGACAGCCGCACGAACAGCGGCTTGTGATCGGGCCAGTGCGCGCGCACCGCCTCGGTCACCTCGATCAGGAAGCGCATCCGGTTGGCTTCCGAGCCGCCATATTCGTCGCTGCGCTGGTTGGAGCGCCCGGAGAGGAATTCGTGCACGAGATAGCCATGGGCGCCGTGCAATTCGAGCACCTCGAAGCCGGCCTCGTGCGCGCGCTGCGCCGCCTGCCCCCAGGCCGCGACGAGGTCCTTCACCTCATGCGTTTCCAGCGCCCGCGGCACCGGCCAGCGCTCGCTGTGGGCAATCGCGCTCGGCGCCACCGGCGTCCAGGCATCCCAATCCTCGATCTCGGCACTGCGTTCGAGCGGACGGTCGCCCTCCCAGGGACGGCTCGCGCGTGCCTTGCGGCCGGAATGACCGAGCTGGATGCCGGCGACCGCGTTCTGCTGCTTGATGAAACCCGCGACACGGCTGAGCGGCGCGATGAACTTGTCGTCCCAGATGCCGAGATCGCCGATCGTTCCACAGCCGCGGCGTTCGACCTTGGTCGATTCGACGATCACGAGACCGGCGCCGCCGGCGGCGAACTTGCCGGCATTCATCAAATGCCAGTCGGTCGGAAAGCCTTTCTCGGCCGAATACTGATGCATCGGCGGCACCACGATGCGGTTCTTCAGCGTGACACCGCGGATGGTCAGCGGCGAAAACAGCAGCATGTCGGACATCGCTTCCTCGCAGAACGTCGTTACCCGGCGCGCCGGGCCGATCTTGGTTTTCCCAGCGACGATATACGCGCCGCGCGATGGCCGATAGAGGCACGCCGTGGCCACGCGCGTTCGTCGAAATTGTCTGTTCCACCGCATCGAAAATATCAAGCGCGGAGGAAATCATGATCGCCGCGCGCGTTGTCTCTGGCAACCCGAAGGAGGAAACTCATGAGGACCAGCACAATCGCGTTGTTCATCGCCGGTGTCGTGGCAACCGGCCCGATGATCACGGGACAGGCAGCTGCCCAAAACCTGCAAAACGAGGCCGACAAGGGCGCCAAGACCCGCAACTCCGGTGAATCCGGTTATGTCGGCAACCAGGATAGACCCGGCGCGGCCGCCACGCCTCCGGGACGCCCCGATGCCACCACTGATTCCACGAATGCCGCGACATCTCCGAGCGCCCAGAATTCCGGGACCGGAATCAGCGGAGCTCCGGGTAACAAGAACGGGCCGCCGGCCAAGGGACAGAGCACGGTGGGCTCGAATTCGCAGAACCAGCATGTTCGGCAACAGGATCCTTCGAACATCAAGGGATTGCCCGGCAACAAGAGCGGCGAGCCTGCGAAACGCTAACGCCTGCCGGTTTTCAACGGAAGCGACGCCGATCGATGAGCCTGATCGGCGTCGCTTGAATTACGCTGCTGATCGGAACAGTTCCGATCCTACTGGGCGGGTTTCCGGCTCGCCGACACGTCCGTCGGGCAGTCCGCGCCGCATGCAATCGCCTTCTTCTGGTCGCCGACGCGCCACACCAGCAGCGCGACCAGGACAATGATGGTGACGGTGAGCTTGGCCAACGTGTCGTGATTCAATTTCAGCTCCGAACAACAATCGGCATAACCAGGAAAATCAGTTGCACGCAGAATATGGCCCGGGAAGGCTTTGGAGGCCGGTGTCGGGATCATCGACCAGACCCGAATTCTAATCGGGTTGATCGACGTCATCATGATACGAGCGCGGCGCAGCCTGCAACCTTCTCGGTCTGCATGGCAGCACGGCACAGCCGCGGACAGTGGAACGTTCGCTGCTGTGTGCCGTTCAGTCGCCGTGCTCTGATTCATTGCCCCAGAGGCACACAACACCTCCTGCGGCCCCAGTCGTCACGCTGGGGCCGTAAAATCTTCGAGTTCCACGCCCCCCTGAGAGCATGGTAGACGGAGTGCGCAGCGATCTTGCGGGAACCGCGCGTCAATGACGTGACGTCAAGGCGCCGATCCCTAGCCCAAATGGGCTACGCCCGCATGACCAATATCAGATCCGCGCGAGGCTGGCCGCGCCCGCGGCGATCGCGTCGTTGAAGCTCGTGTCCCAGAATTTTCCGACCTCGGCGCGCGCGTCGAGCACGCCAAGCTTGAGGAAGGTGTCGGCGACCTTCTGGTGGGTGTCCGGCACGTCGGGCGTCACGCCGGCGAGCGAGAAGTCGTCGCTGCGGCGGGCGAACTGGTCGAGAATGTCCTGCAACGGCAGATGGGTTTCCGCCACCTGCGCGGCCGCATAGATCGGAAAATTCTTGTTGGCGAACGCATAGGCGCGCTGGATCCGCAGCAACAGGTCGCTCACCGCCGCGTGGCGCAGCGGATCATCGACCGCCCTGGGGTTGGCGTAGATCGGGAAGTTCCCCGAGAGATAACCGACGCCGGTCTTGAGCAGGCGCGCGCCCTGCTTGGCGATCGCAAGCTGCCCGTTGTAGCCGTAGATCGCCCAGGCATCGAGCTTGCCGGAGGCGAACGCCGTGTAACCGTCAGACGGCGTCAGGTTGATGGCCTCGATATCGCCGAACGCAAGGCCTGCTTCCTCGAGCTGCTTGGCCAGGAAATAATGCGCTGTCGTCGCGCGCACATAGCCGACGCGTTTCCCCTTGAGGTCGGCGATCGAATGGATCGGCGCATCCTTCGCTGCCACCGTGACCTGGATGTTGAGATCCTCATGGGTGACGGCGATGAAGCGCACCTTGGCATTCTGGCGCGCCGCGAACATCGCCGGAATCTCGCTGCCCGAACCGACGTCGAGCGCGTCGCCGTTCAGCGCCTCGATATGGAGCACACCATTGTTGAGCTCCTTCCATTCGATCCTGTAGGGCGTCTTGTCCTCGCCGGCGGCCTGTAGCAGCGGCCGCCAGCCGCCCTTGTAATACGCCACGCGCAGCGTGACGCCGCCGAGATCGGCGCCCGCGCCCGCCCCTGTTTGGGCGCGCGCGCCGCCAGCGACCAGACTTCCGGCGAGCACGCCAAGCGCTGAACGTCGAGAGAGAGAAATTGGCGTGGTCACCGGCTTTGCTCCTGATCAGCAATCACTACGCTGCAAGCTTAGGAGAAAATCCGCCGATGTATATGAGACGCTATTTCGTTTTTCGCATCGCGCACGAAAAGCCGTTCCATGGATCGATGGCTTGGCGCGATGATCCGTTTTCCGGTCGCGTCATTGACCAAGCGTAGAATCAGGCTGCACCCGCGTCGCACAGCGCGTAGGATGGGTAGAGCGAAGCGAAACCCATCACGCATCCCGCGGCCCGAATGATGGGTATCGCTTCGCTCCACCCATCCTACTCCGCACTACTTCGCAACCTCATACACGTCAGGATCGTAGCTCGAGCTCGGATTTTTGAACGCACTCCGCAACGCCGGCGACATCGGGACGTTGTAGTTGATGCCCTTCGGCGGGGTCGGCGCTTCCAGCCACTTCTTGTACATCACTTCGATCTCGGGGCTCTTGTAGAGCTCCGCCGTGGCGCGGCCGGCGAGCGCCTTGAACGGCGCGTCCTCCCGGCGCAGCATGACGCCGAACGGCTCCGCTTTCGAGAAGGCCTCATCGCTGATCATGTAGAGCGAAGGCTCTTTCGATCGCGCGATCGCGACCGCGAGTTGGACGTCGTCGAGCGCGTAGGCCTGGGCGCGGTCGGTGTCCAGCATCAGGAACGCTTCGGCCTGGTCCTTGGCGGGCAGAACGTTGATGCCGAGCTTGCGTTCGGTATTGACCTGGATCAGCTGCGCCAAGTTCACCGAGCCGGCAACGGCGGCGACCGATTTGCCCTTGAGGTCGTCGATCGTGTTGATGCCGAGGGATTTCTTGGCGGCAAAACGCGTTGCGCTCAGGAAGTGCGTGTTGGTGAAGGTCACCTGCTTCTGGCGATCCGCGCTGTTGGTGGTCGCCGAGCAGTGCAGATCGATCGTGCCGTTGACCATCAGGGGGATGCGGTTCGACGAGGTGACCGGAAGGTAGTCGACCGCGATGTCCGGCATGCCGAGCTCCTTCTTCACGGCATCGACGATCCGGAGGCAGATATCGAGCGCAAAGCCGATCGGCCTCGCGTTGTCGTCGAGATAGCTGAACGGAACGGACGCCTCCTGAAAGCCGAGCGTGACCTTCCTGGTCTCCTTGATCTTCTGCAGCGTGCCCGACAACTCTTCGGCTGCCACGGGGCTCGCGGCGAGCGTGAGAGCGAAAAGGACGGCGGGCAAGCGCATCGGCGGCTCCTGTGCGGTGATCAGATGGCGTTGATAACCCACGCACAGGCTCGGCGATAGACGACGACGTGTCTAACAGCTATCGCGCTTTGCTATAGTCCGCCTGCCGCTCGCCGAACGCTGTTGCCGCCAGGGCTAGCGCTGCGCCCCACCCTCGAGCAGGCGGTCGCCGACCAGATGGACCGCGCCGCGGGTCCAGGAATAATCGGCACCCATCCGCAAGCCGCTGTCGCCGCGTGAGACGACGGCGCCGCTGCGGGCGTCGCGCACCTGGAAGCCGACGGTGTATTCGGTCCGGCTGACCCGCCTGATCACGCCGATCAGCGATTGATCGGCGCCGAGCTCCTTCGCGATCGCGGCCTCGCAGCCGTTGCAGTCGCGCAGTACGCGCGCCTTGACGGGCTGCGCGGTCGCGCCGGTGGTATCGACCAGGCGATAGCGGCCCGACTGCGCAAGCCGGTCACGCACACCGCTGGTCACATCGGCCAGATATGCCGCATCGGAGCCGGCAAGGCCGGACGCCGGCGTGGCGGAGGTGTCCTCGAGCTCGAACTCGAACACCGCAAGTCCGATCGGCGCTGTGGCCGCGGCCTGCGCCGGCGGCAGCGCGGCCGCAAGGGCAGCGCGCACCTCGCGCGACACGAACATCCGCGCATGGTCCCACGCCTCATCATTGTCACCCCGAAACGTGTAGAGCTTTTCGTACAGGACACGGCTCGCGCTGACATCGATCACCGCGATCTTGGCCCATTGGATCAGCGTGCTCATCTTCTGCACGCCGCCGACAACCTTGATCCGGGCCTCGCCTGCCGGCGCCGCTGACGGGACCAGGCGATAGCGCGGCTCTGCGGCCACATCGGCGCGCAGCGCGGCCATGAATGCATCGAGCCGCTTCTGATGCGCGGCGGTTTGATCGACCACCTCGCCCGAGGTGTCGAGATAGCTGAAATCGTCGATGCTGACGCCGAGCGGGGATGCCTGCGCGGCGGCGGCTTCGGCGCGAAGCGGACAAGGTCCGGCCAGGAGGCCGATCAACAGGACGGCGTACAAGACGAGGCGGGACTGGCGCATGATCCGGGCCTTTCAGGTGCGGGTGCGGGCGGGTCGACCGCAGGTCTACGGCGGCCACCTCCGCACCGCAGCGGAGCGTCTCCCGGCCGGTGCCGGGAAAATTTCACGACGGCGGTTCGCCCCCACCGCGGCGCTTCTCGACCCGTCCATTCTGCCGTTTAATGCGCATGACGGCCCTGCCCGCAACGGGTGTCGAAGGCCGCCTGCGACCCCGAGGATACGCCAATGCGGAATTGGTCCGGAAGCGATCTGAAGCTGCGGCTGACCTTGCGTGTGGCCGCCGTGGCCACACTCTGCTTTGCCGTGATCTCCGGCTACTTCCTGTTCGACTCCGACCGCTCGGTGCGCGCCAGGATCACCGCCGTTGCCGATATCGCCGCCCGGACGCTGGAGCTGCAACAGAACAAGATCCAGTGGCTGAACAATCCGCACACCGAGTTCCCCGATCTCGACAGCGTGGCCGCCTCGGTCATGGCGCCGGGCTTGTGCCTTGCCTTCCGCAGCAATGGCAGCGAGATCAGCCAGCGCTTCTGCGGCGGCGCGCAGACCGATACGGCCGCGCCGCCGCCGCTGGCCTTTGCGGCGCTCTATCGCCGCCTGTTCGATCCCGGCCGCGAGGCCGTCCGCCCCGTGGTTGCGCGCGGCCATGCGATCGGCGAGGCCGTCGTCTGGGTCGATCCGGCCGTGCTGACGGCCGAGGCCTGGCACGATGCCGGCCGGCTGATGGCGGTGCTCATGATCGCGCTGCCGCTGCTTTGCGCGCTGGTCTATGCGGCGCTATCGCGTGCGCTGCGTCCGACACGGCTGATCCGCGACGGCCTCGAACGGATCGCCGCCGGCGATCTCGCCGCGCGCCTGCCGCCGTTCGATCTCGCCGAATTGTCGGCGATCGGCGACGTCTTCAACCAGCTCGCCGAGCGCCTCGCCGCCGCACTCTCCGACCGCAACGCGCTGACGCAAAAGCTGATCCTGGTGCAGGACGAGGAACGCCGGCATCTCGCGCGCGAGCTGCATGACGAGTTCGGGCAGTCGCTGGCCGCGATCCGTGCGCTCGCCGCCTCCGCGCGCCTGACCGCGATCCAGGATTGCCCGCCTTTGCTCGCTGAATGCGACGGCATCGCGCGGACCGCGACCGACATGATGGAGACGTTGCGCGGCGCCCTGTTCAGGCTGAGACCACCCGATGTCGACGAGCTCGGTCTCGCCGCGAGCCTGGAGGGCCTGATCGCCGGCTGGAATGGCCGCAGCCGCGGGCAGCCAGGGTTCGAGATCACCCTATCGGGCTCGTTCGCGCGCCTGCCCGCTTCCGTCAGCGCCAATCTCTACCGCATCGTGCAGGAGGCGCTCACCAATGCGGCCAAGCACGCCGGCGCCACGCGCGTGGTGCTGCGGCTCGAGATGCGCGAGGCGCCTTCCGGCGGCGACAGCGAAATCGCGCTCGCGATCGACGATGATGGCAGGCCCGGCGATCCCCACGGCGACCTACAGGTCAAGTCCGGCATGGGCCTGCTCGGCATGCGCGAGCGGGTCGCCGCGCTCGGCGGACGGTTGAGCTTCGAGGCCGGGCAGCTCCATGGCGCATCGCTCCGCGTCGTCGTTCCCGTTGCTGCCGGCGCTGAGGCCGCAGCCGTGGAACGCGCGGCATGAGCAATGCGGCGCGAACCATCATGCTGGTCGACGATCACGCCGTGGTTCGGGAAGGCTACCGGGCGATGCTGCAGAAGCAGCCGGGCCTTCGTGTCGTCGCCGAGGCTTCCGACGGCGTGGAGGCCTACCGCCTGTACAAGGAGACCGGGCCCGATCTCGTGATCATGGACCTGTCGATGCCCGGCATCGGCGGCATCGAGGCTATCCGGCGCCTCAGGCAGTGGGACAAGCGCGCAAAGATCCTGGTGTTCACCATGCACCAGAACGCGGCCTTTGCCGTGCAGGCGATCCGCGCCGGCGCGAGCGGCTATGTCACCAAGACCAGCCCGCCGGAGACGCTGGTGCATGCCGTGATGGATGCGCTGTCGGGCAAGATCGCGATCAGTCCGGACATCGACCACGAGCTCGCGCTCAGCCACCTCGCCGGCGAGCGCGCTGCCGCCGACCTCCTGACCGCGCGGGAGTTCGAAGTGCTGCGCATGCTGCTCGCGGAAAAGACCACCGACGAGATCGCCGAGGCGCTGCATCTCAGCCCCAAGACGGTCGCGAACCTGCATTCGATGATCAAGGACAAGCTCGGCGTCGGCACGGATATCGAACTGGTCCGCCTCGCGCTGCGGCAGGGCATCCTGACGCAGGTCGACCTGCGCGAACGGTGAGACCGCATCGGGCGCCACCTGGCGATGCAGTCCGGCGCCCATCGAGATCGGTGTTGCAAACAAAGGGCCCCAGCGAGGGGGGTCGCCGGGGCCAGAGCAACTCAGTCGCATCATCCTAGACCTTATCGCGACGCTTTGCTCCGCTCCTTCGGATGACCGGAATCGTACGGGGCCGAAGCTGTGAACCCTGCGCGGCTCTCGTCCGTATCCGTACAGGTCAGGATTTTGCCATCCCTCCTGGGGCTAGAACCAGTGCCGTCCGCCCGTATTCAATGCGGGCGGCGTTGCTCGTTTCCGGCCTGGAACAGCCCCGACCTGTCACCCGCCGGACGTTCGTCGAAGTTCCCTGGCAGGAACCGGAACGGACCTTCATCGATGTGAGTTGGACAGAATGATTTTCGACGAAGGAGCGTCATCGCCGTGACCCGGAAAACCCTACAGGCACGTTCGGAGCAGGCGCTCGTCGTCATCATTCTCAGCACCGGCGCGCTCATCGCTTATCTCGGCCTGGCGCTATCCAGAATGTGAGAGGTCTGCGCTCGCGCGCGCGGAAAGCTGTATCCCCATCTCAACTGTCATCGCCCGGCTCGACCGGGCGATCCATTACGCCGCGGCCCCTCGGCTCAAGCACGACCGCCTCTGGAATACTGGATCACCCCCTTTCGCGGGTGATGACGCCGCGTTGCTTGGCTGGCGATGCGAAATCAGACTTGTCGTCGTCCCTGCGGAAGCAGGGACCCATAACCACGACTGATGATTAGTGAGCGATGTCGGAACGACGAGTCCCGTTCGTCGCATGCGCCGCGGAGTATGGGTCCCTGCTTCCGCACTAGGGCATGCACAGATCTGATGCGACAGATTGACTCGGACGCTGAGCCTGGGATTCCAGAATCGGCAATGCA
>NZ_JASGSR010000074.1:829-39355 GCF_040446015.1 Bradyrhizobium sp. INPA03-11B | reverse complement strand
ACCGCGTTGAGCGTTGCGTGGTTCGCCACCATCAGGCCGAGATGACCGTTCACGTCGTAGCTCGCAAACCCGGTACCGAACAGCGCCGTGTCGATTTCGGTCAACGGGGCCACGGCATAGCTACGCGATGCGACCGTGCCGACCGGGATCATCGTGCCGACGGTGAAACGCAGCGGCACCGGTGCGACATCGCCTGCACTGAACATCACCCGGGTGCCGACCAGCGCGATGCCGTTCGGAAAGACGCCGGCGTCGACCTGGAAGCCCAGGGGGAGCTTGGTCGACGACGGATCGGTCATGACCCAGGTGCCGGGCGGGATCTGCATGCCACCCCAATAGGTATGGCCGGCAAGATCCGAGAAGTTGAGGCCGCTGGGAACGGTCCACCCGTTCGGTCCGATCAGGAGCGGATTGGTCTGTGTGGCATTCACCGCGACTGATGCCGGCGCAATGTCGCCGGGCGCGAGATAGGTAATCGTCTCATCATAGTTGAACGGCACGGCCGCGCCGGCCGGAATGAACAATTCCTCCGCGAGCCGCAGATTGACTTGCGCCTTCTCGCCGGCCCCCAACACGCCGTCGGTCGCCAGCGCCTTGCCGCCGATCACGATCGCCGGGCCGCTGCCGATGATGAGCTTGCCGCCGCCATTCGCGCCGTAGCCTTCGATCTGCCCGTCGAGCACTAGGCGGCCACCGACCGAGGGACCGCCGACCGAACGATCGTCGGCAATCAGGGTCACATCGCCGCCCTTGCCGCCTCTGGTCTTGCCGTTCTGGAGAACCGCCGCACCCGACGACACGTCGATGCTGCTGCCGCTCGCCAGCGTGACGCCGTGCGTGGAGTTGAAGCTGACGCTGCCGCCGTTGACGAAAGCAAGCCCCGAGAGATCGTTCGGCGAACTGAGCGCGTTGGTCCACAGCCCGCGCACATCGATGGTTGCGCCGCTTTGGACGGTCAGCTGGGCGAGCCCGCCCGGCGTCGTCAGCACAATCGGTGACAGCGCGGCCGCATCCGGCCTGAGAATATTGGTGACGCTGACGCTGCCCGAGCGGGCGGTGATATCGGCCTTGATGTCAACAACCGGCGCGATGAACTCGACCTGCGCACCGCGCGCAAAATTCAGCGGCGCCTCGGTCGAGATCGCCTGCTTCGCGGCCACGCTGAGCCCGCCCAGTCCGAAGGCGTTGATCATCCCGGTGTCGAACCAAGTGGTATTGATCCGATCGAGCGGAATCGCCGCCGCCGGATCGAGCCCCGCCGAGACCAACGCCACGCTGCCGAACTTGACGTCGGTCGTGGACGCATTGACCAGTCCGCGCGCATCATAGAGTCCGAGCTGCAGCGCGCCGGCCAGCGGCGCCGTGTTCTGCGTCAGCTTGTAGCCGTCGGTGACATTAGCGGGCCGCGCGGCGATTTGCCGTTGCCCATTGATCACGTCGGCAAGGATGGCGCCCTCGAACACTGAAGTCGGCGTCGACAAGATGAGGCGGCCGGCGTCCCGGCCGACCGTGTAGCCATTCTCCCAGCGCATGTTCGATTTGCCGAACGGACTGAGATAGACCTCGACGACATTCCAGTGCGCGTGATTGACCACGAAGCCGTTTGCGAGCGTCACGTAGGCCAGATCGGAGGGCGCGTCGTTGACGTTGTAGACGCGGCCATCACGGCCGAGCAGATAGTTTTGCGGAAGATATCCGCCCTGGTACTGCACCGACCCGCCGGACACGTTGAAGATCGCCCCGCGCTGCGCAACCACCTCCGGTGCGGACAGCGTGATGTCGCCGCCGACGGCAGCCCACTCGCCGATCTTGTGGCCGGTGTTGCTGAGATAGCCGCCGACCTCGAGCAGGCCGCCTGCGGTGTAGTAGCGATCCGACGCGTAGCCGCCGGTGCCGCCAGGAACCAGGGTCAGATCGCGGGCATCGATCCAGACGTTCTTGCTGATGAGCACCCCGCTGTCGCGGTTCTGCGGCGAGTCGCGCAGCTCGTTGCCCTGGATGTTGACCTTGATGGCGTTGGCCGACATCGGAACCATCACGTCCCGCACGCCCGACACATCAATGACGGCGCCGGTCTCGGCGAACACGCGTTTGCCCGCCGAGACCGCCACCTGGCCGCCCGGCGCCAGCGTCAGCGATCCATTCTGGAAGTCGACGAGGCCGCCACTCACGATCTCGACCCGAGAACGGTCCTCGCGATCCGCTACCCGCGACAGGTTGTCGAACTGCCCGAAATTTTGCGTTGCGCGTACGACATTTTGCGTGGCCGAGTCGGCAATCAGCGCATCGCGCTGCGAGTTCAGCGCAGTTTTGTCGGACTCAAGCTCCAGCCCAACCGTAGTGAGGCTGCCGGCGGTGAGCGTCACCTTGCCGCTGGAATCCGAGGCGGAGTTCAGCAAATGGATGGTGCCGCGCTGATCGACCGAGGTGGTCGAGAACAGCACGCCATCCTGGGTGATCGCATGTCCGGTGAGCGTGATGTCGCCCTGCTGCGCGAAAACAAGCCCGGTGTTGCCGACGGTACCACTTGCACTTCCTGCGCGGATCACCGGCACCACTTCGCTGCCGCGGGTGGTGGAGACCTGGTTGGTGATCGTACCGAGGCCCGACCGCAGGATGAAATCATCGCCCGCCGCCAGCAGCGCCTGTCCCTTCGGGGTGGTGATCGATCCGGCGTTGTCGACCGCGGTGCCAAGCAGCGCCACGAAGCCGCCGCCCGACTTCACCGAAGCCGGCGCGCTGGTGGTGATCAATGCACCGGCTTCCACCACGATCTTGCCGCCCGCGCCACTGAAGCTCGGCAGGTAGGCCGCGCCGCTCTGGGGCGAATAGATTCCGCCGGTGAGGAATTGCTGATCGGTGATGCCGGCCGTCGATGCGATCAGCGAGCCGATATTGATCTGGCTCGCGCCGCCGAAGATGATGCCGTTCTGGTTGATGACGAGCACCTGTCCCGGCGCGTTGATGCGTCCGAGAATCTGGCTTGGGCCGGTGTTGCCGACGACGCGGTTGAGCGCGGTCCAGCTGCCGGCTTGCTGGTTGAAATTGACCGTGGTCTGGCTGCCCACATTGAAGGTCTGCCAGTTCAGGATGGCCTGCTGCGCGGTCTGATTGACGGTGACGGTGGTCTGGCCGCCGGCCGGCGATTGAACCGGCAGATCAGCGCCCTTCCATAGGTTGGAGCCCGGCACCGCGCCGGGCGCAACCTGAAGCCCACCCGGCGCAAGGCCGTTCGGCACCACGACCTGAGGCAGCGTGGTCGAGCTCTGCCGCGCAGCCGCGGCGCTACGGGCCGCAGCCTGCGCCGCCTGCAAGGCCTGGATCGCCTGAGAGGCTCGCGTGAGCGCGCCCTGGCTCTGCCTTGCGGCTTCGGTGGCCTGCTGGGCGGCTGCATTTGCCGCATCGCTGGCGATGGTCGGCGCCGACATCGTTCCGGCGTTGCTGCCGAACGGCCGAGCCGCCGCATCGCCGATGCCGGCCAGCGTCAATGCGAGCGCGCTGGTTCCAGCCAGCAATGCCCGCCTCCGTCCCTGCCCGACGAAAATCGAGCGCGAGGACGCCGTGACGGTCTTGCGGCGCGCATGGCTCTGAGCGGATTGGCGATGGGGCATTCCTGGTCCTCTCGGCGATATCGATTTTTCCGATCCACCGCGAAGACGGATGCCGTTCGTTGAATCTACCGGCCTGGTGCGAATATTTTTTGTGCGACAATCAGGTGAAAATTCGCACCGGGATTTCAGCCGACCAGCACGACACCACCTGGTAGCGACCGGGTCCGAATGCCCATCGCCTTCGATATGAAATCGACGACGTCGTCGATCCGATCGATGCGAAAATTCGCGACCACCTGGCGACGACCGAGCACCGTATCGAGCAGGATCACGCGGCCGGGCCGGTAGCGATTGACCTCGTCAATCACCTGCGCCAGCGGAGCGCGCCGGAACACCAGCAATCCACGCTGCCAGGCGACGACCGCGTCAGGGTCGATCGACGTGACGTCGCCTGCGCCCCGCGGATCATAGGCGACGTGCTGTCCGGCGCGGATCGTAATCTCTTTGTCCTGGCAGCTCACCGTCACCATGCCGGCAACGCAACTGACGCCGACCGAAGCACCGTCCTTGCGGATGTTGAACGATGCCTCGCGCGACGCGACGCGCCCGTTGCCGGCGATCATGACCAGCTCGCGATCCGCGCCGCCATGGGTGGACACCGCCGCCTCTCCGGTGATCAGCTCGACCCGGACGTCGCCGCTAGCGAGCGCTTGCTGGTCAAGGCTGGTGCGCGTGTTGAGCTCGATCGCGGCAAGCTTCTCGATCTCGATCTGCCGCCGCTCCCCCGTCCTGGTCCGGTAGTCGGCGGCGAGCTCTGCGACAGATGGCCACAGTTCGAGCGGCGGACGGAGCACCAGCGCACCTGCCGCCGATGCGGCGAGCGCCGCGCCACCGACCAGAAAGCCGCGCCGGGCAAGCTGCCGCCCCGAGCGGAGCGCCGACGGCGAACCGGCCCGGTCGCTCTCTGCCCTGCGGGCCGCATCGCCGAGAACGTTCCAGAACAGCGCGGCCTTGGCGAATTCTGCGGCATGGGCGGGGCTGCTGCTCCGCCATCGATCAAGCGCTTCCGCGTCGGCAGACGTGGCCTCGCCGCTGTTCAACCGGCGCAGCCAGTCGAGCGCTTCCGTTCGCAGCGCTGCCGGGTCTCGGTCTGGCGTCGTCATGGTTCAATCCGTCTCAAAACAATCCCTCATGTCCTAGACGGTCCCCGGCCGCCGGTTCCTCCCCCGGCATCGCTATTTTCCCAGATCTTGCTGAGATGCTCGAGCGCGATGGCCAACTCGCGATCGACCACCCGCACCGTGACACCCAGACGGGCGGCAATCATCTTGTATGGCAGGCCCTCCAGACGTGCGGCGACGAAAATCGCGCGCCGGCGCTCCGGCATCGCATTGATGGCGCCGGCAAGGGCGGCCAGCTCGAGGCGCGCCTCGGCAATGCGCGCCGGGTCGAGATCATCCTGCGCGCGCAGGTGAATGGCCTCGACGTCGGCGGCAGCCAGCCGCGATCGCTCTGATCGCCGGCGGTCGGCCGCGATATTGAGCGCGACGCGGTAGAGATAGGATCTTGGATTCTTGACCGCGGTTGCGGACGTACCGGCATCGGCACGCTGAAGCCGCAGCCACGCCTCATGGAGCACCTCGGTCGCGAAATCGAACGAGCCGAAGCGTCGGCCAAGCCGTTCCTTCAAGCCGTGATAATCGTCGACCAGAAGCCGGCGCAGCGCCAGGAACAGCTCGCTCATCTGCGGGCCTCGCGCCCGCGGCCGGACGGACGTGGCTCCGGACAGTATCCCGTCGTGCTGCCCTCGGGCGTCACCAGCAAGGTGATCGGCTGGGGCAGATCGCCGGGCGGCGGTACGCCGACCGAAAGCTCGCGAAAGCCCGCCAGCAGCGCGGCATCACGACGGCCATCGCCTGACGATGTCAAGAGTTGGGCGCGATCCGTCGTGCCGGACGGTCCGATCCACACCTGCGCCAGCACGCGATAGGATCCGGGCGCCGTATCCCGGTCATGGCAAAGCATTCTGCGGAGTGCGCCCTGCAGCGCGGCCGAATATTCATTGAAGCGGCGCACCGACGGCGACATCTCGCTCGCCTCGGACCGGGCTCCGTCCGGCACGAGCGTAAAACCCTGTTCCCCGATCATGCGCGCCGCAAGTCCGGTACCTGCGAGCAATTGCCGGAGCGCCGCCTCGGACGTGAAGCTTCCCTTCAGCCGGTTCGCGCGACGTCCGTCCGTGAGACCGGGATCGAACAGCAGTTGAACCCGGGTGATCATGCCATATGTGCTGAGCGCAGCCTCAAGCGGCTGGGCCGGAATATCGAACGCGATGACCTGTTCCGCCGCTGATGCCGGCGGTTGAACGGCGCCGGCGACCGCCGCCACCTCGATCACGATCAGCATCACCCAGGAACGCAGCGCCCGCCCCGCGTGCGGGAAACGCAAAACCATCGCCATCTTCGCGGGATCCAAGATCGGGATTCGGCCCGCTAGGTAACGTTCGCATATGACAGTGAGACGACAGCGCAGGATCCAGCCCGTATAGCGGGCTATGCGCGGCGGCTATGGCGACCCCCGTCGCGTCGCGCCCTCTTCAATCCGGCATCCATCTGATGGAGACCGGATCTGCGGGCCGCGTGGTGGTGTAGGTCACCAGATCGTATCCTCGCTCGACGACGAGATCGGCGACTTCGACGAAGCCTTCGCCATTCTCTTCCTTCGAGCTATGCAGCGTGACATCGCTCAGGGGGACATCCTGGTTCGTCAGGGACAGCCTGACCATCCCCTGATGGTCGCGAATTGGCCTGCAAATCGGAATCAGCCTCGCCTCAAAATTGGTCGGGTGATACGGCTTGAGACGCAGGTTCTTGTAGAAGGTTCGGTCTCCCTCGATCGACAGCACGCTCTTGCAGGCTGCTGAATTCACCATGAGGCCGCGGACCGATGCATCCGACCCGATGTGGATCGGATACGTCTCTCCGCGTTCCAGCCTGACACCGGAGAACGTTATCAGCCTCGACGAATATTCGAGCGGAGTGCTCGGGATTTGATCCCTGAGCGGGACGCGTTCGTAAGTCGTGAATGCAAACGTGCGTTTGCACTTTGCGCTCGCCGCGTTTCGTATCTTAGTCAAGAAATTGCCAAGGTGCGTGGCTATCACCCCTGACAGGAACTCGGCCGGATGACTGCCGTCTGCGTATAGTTCCTTCGCGCCCACGTTGTTGGACTTGACGACGGCGGCAATGACGTCCCTGACGTCAAGGTAGTACCAGTCCTGCTTCTGGCAGACTGAAATGCAGGCGGAGATGATCGTCCTCGATGCGTTGATGTCGCTTACCGGTATGCAAACGAAAACCGGCTCGCAATTGGCGCGTTTGGCAGAATGCCCAATCCACTCAACCCACCTCACAACATCGTAGTAATCGATCGCATTGGCCGAAAGGAGCGAAAAATCGATGACGCACGTGTCGACAATGCAAAATTCCGAGCCTTTGAAGAAGTCGCCCTGGGCGAAGTAAGGGCCGAGCAAGGACGGAGATGCACCGATCCTTCCTGCTGATTTCACTTCAATTGTGTCATCAGCGTCCAGAAACTTCTGGAAAAAGCCCGCCTTCAAGATGCTGTTTGACTGTCCCAGGATCGAAATGCTCAGCGACATCGGATTGACTGCCTTCAGATGGAACCGCGCAATGACATCGACAACGCCTGATGGAACGCTCTGCCACACCGCGTCAACGACATCAATCGTCTATGCAGCGGCGACGTTAGCAATGGTCGCGACACTCTGTCTACCGTCGGTCGGACGAGCGCAGAGTGCGCGAGCTGCATGCGACAAGACCGATGCGCAATTCGCCGTGACACCGGCCATGCCGGACAATGCCGATGCTCTCCGCAAATATCAGCGAAATGTGTCAGGCTTAACCAGCGATGTTTCGACGGTCATGCTAGGCGACTCGCTGGTTGAGGCGTGGCCGAAGGAGTTGTCAGCCTCGCTCGGCGCCGGGCCGGTGGCCAACCTCGGCGTCGGACGCGACAGGATTCAGAACACGCTCTGGTTCATCGAACACGAGCGCGAGCGATTGCGTAAGATCAAGCCGAGGTCCGTCATCGTGCTGGTCGGGACCAACAACATCTACCTCGACAAGCCGTGCGGCGTGATGGAATCCTATCAAAAGCTGTTTGAAGAGATCAGGGCGCTTTGGCCGAACGGCAAGATCTACTCGATCCAGATCCTTCCGCGAGGCGAGCAAATGAAGGGTGCGGCCGAGAACATTGGATCGGTCAATTCCGAACTCAGCCGAAGAAGCCGGGAACTCGGAATCAGGACGATCGACGCCTCCAACATCGCATGCGGACGGACTACGCCGTGCGCCAATTACAAGAGCGATCTGCTGCACCTGACGCCATCCGGATACGAAGCTCTGACCAGGATCGCGAGGGACGGCATCGGTTCATCGTAGGCGTTCAGCGCGGCTGCGCGGTAACGAGCGCCAGCAAGCGCTGCGCCAGCGCTCTGCTGACAATGATCGCTTGCCGCCATTCGTGCGGCGGGTAGACGGGACCGCGAGCGATCCTCGCGCGCGGTCCCATCTCCTAGGTCAGCATCGAAATGATCGACTGCAGCTGATCGGATGCTGACGTCACGAGCCCGTCGAACGACGTCTGGCCGTGGGCGGCCGCCCGCAAGATGCATTCGGCAACCGCCGCCTTGAGACCGAACACGGATTGATCGGCCGGGACGCTTGCCATCACCGTCTCTAGCGCATCGCGCATCGTCTGGATCAGTTCGGCGCTGAACTTCATGGCTATCCTCCGCATGCGCAGGATAGACC
Source organism: Bradyrhizobium sp. INPA03-11B (assembly GCF_040446015.1). Lineage (NCBI taxonomy): Bacteria > Pseudomonadati > Pseudomonadota > Alphaproteobacteria > Hyphomicrobiales > Nitrobacteraceae > Bradyrhizobium > Bradyrhizobium sp. INPA03-11B. Next base: position 30,969 of record NZ_JASGSR010000074.1, on the reverse strand, counting down.
GGGCGGGCCAGGCCACCACTCACAAGCCCGCGATTCCAAATTGCCTTTTCTTAATGCGATGACAGACCGGTGAACCGGCGCAGAGCTAGAGATCTTTCTCGGCCAGCTTGCGGAAATCGTCGGGCACCGAACGAACGACCTCCAGCGCCGCCGAACCGTATCCGATCGCATCCCAGCCAAACCGATCGCGGACCTTGTCGATGGCACGGTCCGCCGCCCAACGCGCCAGCCCAGCCGGGCTTCCGGCGCGAAGCGCCTCATCGGCCAGTCCAAGCGGAAGCTCGAGCGCGAGATCCCAATGCTCCTCGAGGTGCGACACCGAAATCGCCAGCAGCGAAATGAAGTTCTCGCTGGGGTGATCGGCTAGAGCTGCGCGCACCAGATTCTCGGCGAGCCGGGCGAGGATCGTCGTCGTGCAGATCGGCGCATCGAGCGTCATCGAGCGCGTCACCGATTTCAGGTCGGCGAAACGAACGCGCACCGTCACGGTTCGTCCGGGCCGGGATTTCGCCCGCAGCCGCGTGGCGACGCGATCGGCGAGATGAAGCAGCGTCGGCCGAATGACCTGCTCGATCGCGGGCTTTCGGCCAAGCGCCGATTGTGCGCCTGCCGAGCGCGCGCGCCGATGCGGCTTGAGTTGTCGCGGATCGCGATTCCAGGACAGCGCAGCAAGCTTCTCGCCCGCCGCGGGACCGAGCAACCGTGTCAGCGAGCGCTCCGACAATTTGGCGAGTTGACCGATCGTCGAGACGCCGATCGCGTCCAGCCGTGTCCGGGTGACCGGTCCCACGCCCCACATCAATTCAACCGGCAATTCATGAAGGAAGCCGAGCTCGGCGTCGGGATCGACGACGACAAGTCCATCGGGCTTGGCAACCTGCGAGGCGATCTTCGCGAGGTGCTTGGTGCGGGCGACGCCGACCGAGATCGCAAGGCCGAGCTCGGTGCGCACGCGCCGCCGGATCGCGGCGGCAATTTCGGCGGGCGCTCCGAACAGATGAGTGCAGCCGGCAACGTCGGCAAACGCCTCGTCGATCGAGATGCGCTCGACCAGCGGCGTGAAGTCGCCGATCACCTTGATGGCCGCGTCGCCCAGCCGTTGGTAATCGCTGAAATGGCCGCCGACGAAGATGAGCTGCGGGCAGAGCCGGCGAGCTTCCCGTCCCGACATGCCACCGTGCACCCCGAAGGCCTTGGCCTCATAGGACGCTGCAAGCACAACGCCGCCCCCGACGGCGACCGGCTTGCCTTGCAGCGACGGCTCGAGCAGCTGCTCGACCGACGCGTAAAACGCATCCAGGTCCGCGTGAAGGATGGTGGCTGCGGCTGCCATCTCGGCCCGTTCATCCCTGACCTGAGCAAGACCGCCCGTCCTTGGACGCTACGACGGCCAAAAGAACAAATCAAGAACATCCTCAAGCCCGGTCGCCCCGGAATTGTTACAGGCGCACGCGCCGCGAGCGATGCCGTCTTCGTCAGCGCGCGTTCGCGTGCGCTCCGCGTCGACGCACATCTCGGCTCGCGCGATATCGAAGCGAGAGTGGTGTGGTTGAGCGACCGCGAGGCTGTTGGCAGATCGCTCGGCATCCACGATGGCACGCTTGGCCGACGACGCGCGCGACGACGCACGGCTCTCGCATCTCCGCTGCGCTGGTGCGCGCGGGCCGGCATGCTTTGACGGACGGGCTTTTTCGGGTAGACATCCTGAATGACCGACCACTCTCATCAGGTGGACTTCCAGGCTGCGGCCTACCTATACAAATGGCCTTCTCTCGGCAATTCCAGGCGAGAGGATCGCGCGCCGTATATGATCGTCAACGGAACGCTCGACCAATGCATTCGGGACTTCATGGGCAAGCCCGAGAAGACCCGACATCTCTATGAGATCCGGACCAAATCGCAGCCTCCCCTCGTTCCCGATGTGCTGTCGCCCGAGCACGTGATCGAGCTCTCCAGGCTTCGGGAATTTCTCTGAGCTGCGCCGGTGGAGTTTGATTCCGGCGGTCGCGTTCGCCGGCGGACTTATCCATCCGTCGTGCGCCTGAAGGCGGATTGTTTGCCCGTGGGGGAGCCGCTACAGTTGCCTGGCTCTCCGACTGACGGGCATCCACGACGGCATGTTTGATCTGCTTCGACCTCCGCTGAGGTTCGCACGTCGCCCGCGCGGGAGAGCAACGGCTGCACGACCGCTTGATGGGACATCGAGGGGCGCCACATGAGATTCAACCTGGCGATCCTGAGCGTGCTGGCCGCAAGACCCGAGCAGCGGATTCCGCTCGAAGAGGTCAGCCGCGAAGTCAAGCGCATGATCGCCGCGGGCGATGCGGCCACGAAGCTGAAGCGATCGTCCGAACTTGGCGACGCCGACGTGTTCCAATCCGGATGGGCCTCGATCAATGAGACCGGGCTGCAGATCACGGAGACCGGCCTCGCGCTGTGGCGCTCGCTCGAAGCGTCCCGCGCCGAACAGGAACTCGCCGAGCAGGAGACCGGCGAACCGCAGGCGGAGCGATTGGAGATTGCTGCGGCCGACACGCGCGATGCGATCGGCGATGCCGTGGTCGAGCGGCCCGACGATATTGCTCGCCAATTGCCGCGCCTGATGGAAGAGCTTGCCGATCGCGCGACCGCGAACGCAAGCCGCTCAACGGCAGCACCCGACCTGCCCGCACGCGCTCCGATCGTCCCCGAGCCGGCATTTGGCTCGATTCATCCGACGGATCGAAACGATTCCCGGCTGTCGCAACTTGCCGGATGGCTCGGCGCCAGAATGCCCAAGCTCCGCCGCGCGCGGAAACGGCGATCCACGGACGACGGACCGGATCGACGCGCCGATAGCCGCGGCGGAATGACCGGGCTCGCCGTTGCGTGCCTCAGCCTGATTTCGGTCGTCGCATGCGTTGCCGCAGCGATCGCACTCGGCCAGATCTCCACGTTGAAGTCGGACAATGCCGCGCTGCGTCGAGAGCTGGTCCCGCTGAGGGAGCGTCTTGCGAGGCTCGAACAGGAAGCTGCGAAACGCGAAGCCACGGAGCAGGACGAAGCGCGGGACAAGGCCGAAGCGGAGAAGAAGACTGCGGACGCCGCCAGCGAACAGGCTGCGCTCAACCTCTCGCGCGAAGAGATTCAGCTGATCAGGGAATACATCAAGGCTGCCCCTTCGGCCGGCGCGGGGGCGCCGGCGGTCAATGTCGGCGATCCCATCACCGGCGGAATGATCCCGCTGCCATCCGCGCTGACGCAGAAAGTTCCGCGGCTCGTCGGTGCGCGATTTGCGACCCGCAATGGCACCATCATCATCAGCGCGCGAAACAGCCGCCGGGTCGATGCCGTGCTGATGCCGAACTAGCCCATCACGAGATTAGGTTGAGCTGCATCGGCGTCGAAAGTTCACCTCTCCTTTGGGAGAGGTCGATTTGCGCAGCAAATCGGGTGAGGGCTTACGGTCTATCGAGGGAGCAAGAGCCCTCACCCGGATTGCACTGGACGATGCTTCGCATCGCCAGGCGCAATCCGACCTCTCCCCGGTGGGGAGAGGTGAAGCGAGCGCGCGGCCAAAGCGATTCGATCCAGGTTCATCGCGCTTTAGCCCGGCGCTACGGCGTCATTTGCCGCCTCGGGGGTCGATCAGGCTACGGCTGATTGTTCGGCGGCCGCTCGATGAACTTCCGGCTGCCGTTGAGAAGCTCGAGGTTGTTGGCGATGACCGGGTTGCCCGGATCGAGCGCATACGCCTTCTCGAACTTGCGCCGCGCGCCGCCCAGATTGCCGCGCAGCATGAGGGAATATCCCTGGTCATTCAGGATCTGCACGGTCTCGCCGCCAAGCCGGATCGCCTGCGCATAGGCCTGATCGGCAAGATCGAAGCGGCGGATCTTGTCATAGCTCGCCGCGAGCCCGACCCAGGCGGTCACGTCCTTTGGCGATTTCTCGACCGCATCCTTGAAATAGCGCTGCGCTATACCGTAATTGCCGCGGTTGTAGTGCTCGAGGCCCAACCGCACCGGCTCGTCGGAGGGATAGTATTTGACGTCGGTCGGCTCCTGCACGGGGTCGCCGCCCGGCGGATCCACGGGCGCGACGATCGCGGCTTCCCGCGTCGTGTAGTCACATCCGGCAAGGCCGGTCGCCAAGCAGCAGCAGATCAACGCCGGCGCGAGACGATGCAGCCCTCGTCCCGCTCCCCAAGTCCAGCGCATCTCTTGCCCCATTCGAAACACCATCGCGAAACTACCTACGAGAAACAGACCGCGCGACCGAAACACTGAGGCCAGCGCCAGAAACCAACGTCGCACTTCCCTTTCGAGCCTGCTCCGGTATCTGGCCCACGCCGCCAGGGTCGATCGAGAAATCGACGTCCCAACGCCAAATGCCACCAAACCGAGACCGTCAGCTCACTCCTATTTGCCCACCCCGACGGCCACCGAGCCTCCGGTCCCCGCTCCCAATCCGGTCGTGTTGACATTCTGAATCGTGGTGATCGGCGGCGGCTGGCCCATCGCCTTGGTCGGATCGCCAAAGTCGGGCAGCTGATCGACCGGCCGCGACGTGGTGCCGTAGCGTTTCACCGTCTCGGTCGCACGCCGCCCGTCATACGCGATCCTGCGATCGCCGACATAGGCCGGCCATGGATGGATCGTGTGGGTGGCGGCGTTGACCTCCTTGGCGTTGCCGGCGCTCATCGTGATGGTGTCGGAGCGCTGCACGTAGCGGTCCATCTCGTCATGCCCGTAGACGCCGTAGCAACCGCCGAGCAGCAAGGGGGCGAGAACAGCCAGATATCTGATGGTCATCTATCGCCTCCTCTAGTTCAGGGTTTTCACGACCGGCTGGTCTGCAGCGGCAGCCGGTGGCGGAGCGCGGACGACCGCACTGGGCGCGATGATGTGGCCATAGGGTCCCTTCACGTCGCCGCCGGAATTGACGTAGTCGTCGTAGCGCTTGCGGACTTCCATCTGGCCGTTGAGGAAGAAATCGACATCGTTGGCCGGCAGGCGGGAGTCGAGCGGCGATGCCAGTTGCTGGCCGGGCGCCGCCGGCGCAACCAGGCGCGGCGTCACGATAATGACCAGGTCGGTTTCCTGCTGCTGGTAGGACTTGCTGCTGAACAAGCTTCCAAGCACCGGCACCGAGCCGATCCAGGGCAATTGCGACACGTCCTGCTGGTTGCGGGTCTGCAGCAGGCCGGCGATGGCGAAGCTCTGGCCGTCGCGCAACTCGACGGTGGTGCGCGCGTCGCGGCGGGTCAGCGAAGGAACACTGGTGCCCTGGATCGTGATCGAATTGGCGAAGTCGAGCTCGCTGACCGATGGCTCGACGCGGAGGTTGATCAAGCCGCGCGAGAGCACGGTCGGGACGAAGGCCAGCTCGACGCCGAATTTCTTGTACTCGATCGACACGGTCGGAAAGCCGGATGACGACTGGGTCGGGACCGGCACCGGAAATTCGCCGCCGGCCAGGAAGCGCGCCGCGTCACCGGAGAGCGTGGTCAGGTTCGGCTCCGCCAGCCGGCGCGCCAGGCCCTTGGTTTCCAGCGCCGTGATCAGAAGGTCCACCGAACTGCCGTTGCTGGTCCGAAGAATGCTGGTCAGCAGGCTGCCGAACGGGGCCGGAGACACGCCGCCGGCGGACCCGACCAGCGTTCCAATCGTTCCCAGCACAGGAAGGCTGCCTGTGGGCGCGGAGCCGACTGGACCGCCCCCGGCACCGAACTGACCGTTGTTGGTGTTGATACCCCCAATGGGAGTTCGGCCAGCGGCGACAACGCCACCCTGCCCCGAAATGCCGATGTTGGTTCCATTGGCGTTGGCCGCCATCAGGTTCACACCGAGGTCGCGCCCCGCCTGGCGGTTGACCTCGAGGAAGCGCACCTCGAGCATCACCTGCTGCGGCGCAGCGACGCTCATCGCGTTGACGACGATGCCGCCTTCGGGAACGCTGCCCTTGGCAATCGCCAGCGCCTTCTCCGCGACGACCGCGTCGGCGGCTATGCCGCTCAGCACCACCTGGCCTTCGGACGCGGACACGCGAATGCCGCGCGTTCCGGTGCCGGATTGGATGTTCTGCTGCAGATTGCTGATATCGAACGTCACCTCGACATCGAGAATGCCGATCTGCTTCATCGAGCTGTCGAACAGGATGACGTTGGTGGTGCCGGTCTTCTTGCCCTGGACATAGACCAGATGGTCGCTCAGCGATTTGACGTCTGCGATGTCAGGCGAACCGGCCACGATCGTCGAAAATGCCGTTTCGAGCCTGAAGGTGCGGGACTTGTTGACGGTCACCCGGACGCGCTGGACGTCGCTCACCTCGCTGACGAAGACGCCGCCGGATGACTGAGCCCGCCGCTCCGCGGCGACGGCAGGATCGGTGAAATGAAACAGGGCAACCGCAGCGCCAAACGCCATCGCGCTCAAGGCGACCAGCCCAAGTCCCGCATCAACCGAAACGCGACTTCCCATCATGCCAATCCCCTTCGCCGCGTCTCCGCGACGATCCCCCGTAAACCTACGGCCTCGACGTCCCGATCACTCCAGTTCGTGCACCACGCCGTAGAGCTTACAGTCTGTCCGACTACAAATCGTTACTCGCGAAATTCCCATTCCCTGGCGTGTCGAGCCGAACCAAGACGCAGTTCGCTCAGTAATCCCCACCCGCCACACCGCTAATGGCGGCTCCGGATAATCCCCCGCCGCGCGCCCTGATTGCAAGGAAAGAGCCCAGCCGGTCAGCGCCAACCGCTGAGAAAACTGCCCGATGTTGCCAGGGTGCACCACTTCCGTAGCCCGGTTGGGTTATTGGCGGCCCGCGCAGCGGCGCGGGCGTCCGGGCGGACGCCTGCCCGGACGATCCAACCCCGGCCAGCCCCGAATCGGGCTTCTCAGAACGGAATCTGGGTGGTCACGCTCGGCGCGTTAAGTCGGGTGCCCCAGATCGGCATCATCATCTGGAAGTTGGGCGAAGCTGCCGTCACAACGATCGGACTGGTTGCCGTCGCCGGGGCGTTCAGCGTCGGCGTGAGGCCACCGGCATACAGGAAGGGAGCCACCGCCTGCTTCGCCGTATCCGTCGGCAGCGGATCGCCCGAGCAGGTGGTCGGCGCATTCTTCTGGATAACGGCGTTGCTATAGCAATTGATCATGATCGTCCGGGCACCCGCGTTCGCGAGCATGCGCAACGATTGCAGGGTGATCGCGTAGCGCCCGAGATCGAAGACCGCGAAAATCGTGAGACACAGCGGCACGAACACGAGACAAAACTCCAACGCTGCCACGCCGCGTTGATCGAGCCTCCTCATCACTGCACCAATTGTACGTATTGCGGCGGGCTCTTCACCTGCACCTGGCCCGGGCAACCAGAGCTGTCGAGAGTAGCATTGCCATTGAACGCGACCGACGCGGCGATCAACTGGCCGCAGCTTGTTCCATTGCCCATGTTGATCGTCGGATTGCCCTGAAATGTCACGGCCGCGTTTGGCGCGTAAATGGTTCCTGTCAGGTTGATGTTGCTATTTCCGCCAAATTGCACAGCCGTCGCTGACGCGTCGTACATGGACATGTACTGGAACAAGCTGGCGGAAGACTGAAGCGCCGCAGGAAACGCCGTATTAGTACTAGTTGGTAAAGCAGTCGGCCCTGCAATGGTAATGACCGCATTCCCCTTGTTGTCGATTGTCGCCCCTGGCAACAGAATGAAGATCGCCGTACCCGAGATCGTGGGGGTTCCAGTGATCTTCAGAGTACCTGAGATGAAGTAAAGGCAGACGGTTGCGGTCGCTGAGCAGCCCGTATTCCCGCCGGGGGACAAATTCTCGTTCGTGCTGCCTGTGATGTGGAGGTTGTTGTTCGTGCATGGGGCGGCGGCCGTGTAAGGGACGAGCATGCCTGTGCTGCTGCACCCCGCTGTTTGAAGACCGCATGTGGCGGGGAGCGTCGGATTCGCTCCACACATCGTGGTGAGGGCGCTATTGAGGGCGGTGTAGGGGTTTTGAACCGGCTGCTGATAAAGGAAAGCCTTGTTGCAGAAGGTTGTACTCCCCGAGCAACCACCCGCAGCAGATAACGGGCCGTTGAGGGTCATGCCACCGCCGGTGAAGTCGATCGCGTTGTTGGCCTGACTGTCCGAAAACATGCCGCAATTCTGCGCATTGATGTTAGGGCTTCCCTGGAAACTCAGAGAGCCTGACAGGGCCAGGACGCATGGTGGATTTGGCGCCACATTGTTGATCTTGGCAACCGCTATCGCGCCGATGGTCACGCTGGAAACCCCGAGCAATTGTGCCAGATACGTTGGTTGTGTCTGGCTGACCGAGGCCTGAATATAGGTCCCGGCCGTTCCGCCCCACGTCGCCAGGGAAGCGATCTGAACGTTTTGAGAAACGCCGGTCGGAAGGCTCGTCGAACAAATGGAGCCGGTATAAGACGTGTCGCCTGAATTGCAGAACGCATTCTGCGCGGCAGACTGCTTGCCGCGAGAGTCGGCCGTACCCGTCGCCGTGCAGGTCGATGGGTTGTTCACGCAGGCCTGCTGGAGGGCGCCCGAATAGGCGGCCGCATCGGCCGCATTCTGCGCACGCTGCTGGGTGACGTACCAGGACCCCGCCTCGCCTCCGAGAGCGAGAAATCCGATCAGCGGAATCATCGCGACCACAGTTGCGAATGCAACGGATCCGCGGCGGCAACGGAGCACGTTACGCATGGGACACTCCTATTGAAACCGTTCGGTATAAGGCAACGTGAATTGACAGGAATTGGCATTGCCACTCGTACACAACACCGACGTCAGCACCATCGGCGTCAGCGTGACGGTCGTGCTGTAATTATAGTATTTTGGCGACCCGGTGTTGCCGCTCGCGCACAACGTAACGGTGTCGCCGCACATCACCTGGATGACTGAAATGGGGTAGCGGGAATCGGCCTTGTTGCGCGCGGTCGTCGACCAGTTTCCGGTATTCGTCACATCTGTCGGCGGCGAGTACTGGATGGACTGCCCGAAGGCGCGCAGCGCGTCCCACGCTGATGCGTACTGGTAGAATGCGATCGCGAGATCGGCGAGCGGGATAAGAACGACCAACATCAGGAAAAGGTAGACCGACGGCATCTCGAACGCGACGGCGCCGCGCTGATCGGCGATCAGCGAACGCTTGAGGTTTCTACCACTATCCTTGCTAGGCATGGCCGCTCACCAGACGTAGGGAATCAATCTCCAGCGCGACGCCTCGTAGCTGGAATATTCGGGAAGCGTGCGCCGAAGCACGTCCTCCTCGTAGAGGATCCGGCTGACCTGGATGCCGATGTGGAGGATCAGCAAGGCGACCGTCATCCAGCTCAGATGCTGCAGCACGACCCCGAGGAACACGATCTCTTCCGACAGATAGAGAGGATGCTTGATCCATTTGTACGGACCGGTCTGCACCACCGAACGCGCCTGCGGCACCAGGCTGAACGACCGTCCCAGGTGCCGGATCGTGACGAGGATCATGATGACGCCGGCCAGCACGCAAACCGTGGATACCAGGTTTGCCAGCGTCCCTTCGGTCTTGTCGAAGAAGGTGATCGTCCATGGCCAATAGGTGCCGACGAATGCCGCGATCCGCGGCAGCAGGCCTTCTGCCTGCGCCTTGGCCGGCCCCCGGGTGAGGATCAGCAACGCCAGCAGCAGGTAGAACACCGCGACGCACAGGCTCGACACGATCGATGGCCAGGGCTCGCCGCCCATCGATCCGAGCTTGAGCGTGACCACCAGTCCGAGAAGGAGAAACCACGCGCTGCCCAGGACCCGCGTGATCCGATCGTAGGCCAGGCTTGCCGGCAATGTCATTGTACTTGCACTCATGGTACCTGCACTCTTGGCCTAGTGACCGAGGTTGGTGAACGTGCGGATGAGGTGGAGGAACGGGCTTCCGCCGAGGATGACGAACATCGCCGGCAGCAGGAACAGCACCATCGGAACGGTGAGCTTGGCGCCCAGCTTGTGCGCCCTCTCCTCCAGCTTGGTGATGCGCTCCCGGCGCAAATCGGTCGCGATGCTGCGCAGCGCCTGGCTCAGCGGCGTGCCGTATTGCAGGCTTTGGCTGACCATGGTGCCGAAACGACGGAGCCCCTCCGACGTGGCAGCAAGCTTCTCGAACGCCTCTGCACGGGTCGGCAGGACCCGGAGATCATCAAGCAGACCGTGCAACACATGGGCGATCGAGGGATTGGTCTCCCGCATTTCGTCCGCTACGCGTTCCAGCGCGCTCTCCAGGCCCATGCCCGCTTCGCTGCAGACGACAAGCAGGTCGATCATATCGGGCGTGCCCGCTCGAATCGCCGAATCGAAGCGCCGCTTCGTGACCATGAGAATCAGGCGTGGGGCCATGATTCCGATCGCCAGGCCCACGAACGTGAAGATCAACACGTCGCTGAACGGCCTTCCCAGAATTTGCGAGATGGCGAAGGCCGCGATCGGAAGCAGGAACGAGCTCACCATCTTGAAGCCGATCCAGATCGGCAACATCCGATAGTGATTGAAGCCAGCCGATTGCAGGACCAAGCGCAACTCGGCGAGATTTTCCTGCGCGTAGAAGCGCCTGTAGCGCTCGCCGACCGATGAAAGCCACCCAATCAGGTCCTTCGAGCCCGATCGGTCGGGGATGCCCAGCACCGCGTTCGACACACGCGTGTCCAGCGCGCGGAGATGCACCTCGCGGATGATCAACAGGAAGGTCGCAGCCGCGACTGCGACGGCGAGAGCTGCGAGACCGACACCGGCCGTCATAGCGACGTTTCCCTTCTCACCATCCAGCGGATGACGAAATGCCCCATCACGACCGAACACACCGCATACGCAAGCAGCATGTTTCCTTGCGGATCGGAAAACAGCAGGTCGACCGACCGCGGATTGATCCAGTAGAGCAGCCCGCCAATAAGCGCCGGCGCGGCCGTGAGGGCGCGCGAGGAGAAGATGACCTCTCCCGCCAGCGCCCTGGCACGGGCCGCCAGCGCAACCCGCTGACTGACCGTCTCGCCCAGCGTCTGCAGCGTTTCCGCGAGACTGCCGCCGGTCTTCAATTGCACCGCAAGCGTCACTGCGAACATCGCATATTCCGGCACCTGCGTCCGCCGATAGACATCTTCCACGGCCTCCTCAGGCGACCTGCCCAGGTTCAATTCGCTGCAGACGATGGCGAATTGCCCGGATGTCGGTTGCGGCATCTCGCGCGCGATGGTGCGGAACGCTTCGTTGACCGGCAACCCCGACCGGACGGTGCTCGTCACCAACTGGATCGCGTCGGGAAGCTGCTGGAACAGTTGATTTGCGACCCGCCGCTGCTGCCATCCAAACAGACCGCGCACGACCAGCAGGGCGACGATCGCAGCCGCGATCCCCGCCTTCAGGCCGGAGAATTTCAAGAACTCGTTGGCATAGAGGACCGCGGCTGCCGCGAATGCCCCGGCAAGCAGCACATAGACCGGGCGCACGGCGTACACCATCTCGGGACGGTAGTTGGCCAGGCGATCGAGCAAATTCCAACGCGAAGCCTTGGCCGCGCGACGAATGGACACCAGGGTTGCCGCCTGAGCCGTCGGCAGAGCAATCTCGAGCTGGCGGTCCATGCGCCGCTGTCGCGAGTCGAGCCACAGCGTGTTGAGCGTCGCACACAGCAGAAGCACCAGAACGATGACCAGGGGTGTCGACATCAGATCTGCCTCATCGCCTCGGCCCAGGCCCTATCAAGCCCGTAATAGACGAGGCGGCTCTTGAATTTCGGGACCGCGTTGGTCGACCTGTAGGTGCCCGATATCCGCCCGTGGATGTCCTCGTCCTTGTACTCGAACAGCGCAATGTCGTTGGTGGTGATCACTTCGCCTTCGAGGCCGATCACCTCGCTGACCTGCACGATGCGGCGCTGGCCGTCGCGCATGCGCTCGACCTGCACGATGATATCCAGCGCGGCGACGATCTGGGAGCGAATGGCGCGCGACGGCAGATTGACTTGCCCCATCTGCACCATGTTTTCCACGCGGGTCAGGGCATCGCGCGTGCTGTTGGCATGCACGGTGGAGATCGATCCGTCATGGCCGGTGTTCATCGCCTGCAGCATGTCGAATGCCTCGGCGCCGCGGACTTCGCCCACGACGATGCGGTCCGGCCGCATACGCAACGCGTTCCACAACAGATCGCGCTGATTGACCTGTCCCGTGCCTTCGAGGCTCGGAGGCCGCGTCTCCAGGCTGATCACATGCGGCTGCTGCAGCTGGAGCTCGGCCGCGTCCTCGATCGTGACGATGCGCTCGCTGTGATCGATGAACTGGCTCATCGCGTTGAGCAGCGTCGTCTTGCCGGAGCCGGTGCCGCCGGAAACCAGGACATTGAGCCGGCAGCGGGACGCGATCTCCAGCAGCTGCCCGATCGCAGGCGTCATCGAGCCGTTCTCGATCATGCCAACGATGTTAAGGCGCCTGCTCGGGAATTTTCGGATCGAGATGCAGGGGCTATGGACCGACAGGGGCGGCAGGATGATGTTGACGCGACTGCCGTCCGGGAGACGGCAATCGACCATCGGACTGGATTCGTCGACGCGCCGGCCGACCTGCGCGGCAATCTTCTGTGCGACCTGGGCGATGTGGTCATTGTCGCGAAACCGGACCGCCACGCGCTCCAGCTTGCCGGCCCGCTCGACATAGACGTTGCTCGGCCCGTTGATCATGATGTCGTTGATCGTCTCGTCGAGCAGCAGCGGACGAAGCGGCCCGTAGCCGGTCATGTCGTCGGCGATTTCCTCCGCCAGGAAGAGCTGCTCGCGGCCCGACAGCTCCAGCCGCTCCTGGTTGGCGATGCCGTGGATGATCTCCTCGATCTGCCGGCGCAGGACGTCGCGGGACACGGTCGTCGCCACCGACGGCTCGATCTGCTCGATCACCCGTTCGCGCAGCGATGCCGGCATCACCGGGTGCTGCGAAGGCCCGTCGTGCTTCGGCGCGGACGCTAACAGGCTGGTCGCCACCGGCGCCACACTGGGTTCCGCCGCCGGCAAGGGTGGCGGGACCGGCTGCACGCTTGCTACCGGCGGCGGCGGGACAAGCACCGCACCAGGCATCCGCACCGGCATTTCGTCTGCGCGCCTGCCGAACTTTTTCATAGCCCAAGCCACCTCTTCCACCCGGCCTTCTTGTTGGCGCCGACGCCGGTGATCTCCCGTACGATCGGAGCCAGGTGACGCCGCAACCCGGATACATGCTTGAGCGCGGGAACCCCGAGGTTGACCGCCTGGGTCATTCCCTTGCCGAGATCGGGGATCACCATGTCGGGCTCGGCGCCAAGCGCCTTGACGATCGTCGCCCTGGGCAAGCCGCCAGGCCGGCCGGCACGGTTGAGCAACGTGAAGACCCGGTCCTTGCCGGCGATGTTGGTGACGGCGTTGCGCAGCGCGTGCGCGTTGCGCAGGCCGGTGACCTCGGCTTCCAGCAGCACCATCACGTGCCGCGACATCTGAATCACCGGATAGATCGATGCCGGGAACGGCACCGGCACGTCGACCACGACGTAGTTGAACCGCTGGCGCAGCAAGCCCAGCACGTGCCGCACGCCCGCCTCGGTGATGTCGAGCTTGGCATCGAGATCTTCGTCGCCGGCGATCAAGCAAACCCGATCGTTCACCTCGATTGCCGCCCGCTCCAGAAACAGCGTGTCGGCCCGCATCGGATTTTCAAGGGCAATGCGAAGGCCGGGTCCCGGACGGACACCCAGCATCACCGCAGTTTCGCCATTCTGCAGATGCAGGTCGAGCAGCGCCACCTTGGCCTTGGTGGTCTCTGCCAGTTGTATCGCGAGGTTGATCGCGATGCTGGTTGCGCCGGCGCCGCCCTGCGCACCGCAGATCGAGACCACGTGCCCGCCACGGTCGTTCTGGATGGGCGCGGCGTCGCCGATCAGCTTCGGACGCAGCTGGTCCAGCACGATATCCCGCGTGATCGGCGTCGGAAGATACTCGGTAAGGCCGATCTCCATCAGTTCGCGGTAGAAGGTGATCTCCCTGTTATCGCCGATCAGGGCCACCTTCACGTCGGGCGGACAGACGCTGGCGAGGCGTTCCAGCTCGGTGAAGGGATCATCCAGCCCGCTGATGTCGGTCACCAGCGCGTAAAGATCGGTGTCGGTCTCGAGCATCCGCGTCGCATGTCGGATGGTGCCACGCCGGATCACCAGATTGCTGCCGTCCAGACCCTTGCGCAGGGCTGCCGCGCTCAGTTCGTCGTTCACGAAGCAGACGATACGGTTACGCGCAACAAGGGACGTCGTCGTCTCTTCGGGCTGATCAACCACTGCCATGTTCACACTCATCAACGTTTCTCCGCCCCTTTGACAGTGTCGCTTGCTGCCGCTGTCGTCTGAGCCTCGAGCGGGGATGGCCCGTCGCAGCCTGCACGGTAGTCGTCATCCACATCCTGCTTCCTGACCGAGTATTGCTTCATGCCGCTGGCGGAATAAATCGCCACCGTGGTGCTCTGGCCGGCAACCGCACTCTGGCGCGCCAGCTCGGGCGAGACATCGCAGCTCGATGTCGCACCGGTGTCGGCCTTGTCCCACTGCTCGGCCGCAGCGCGGACGACCAGCGACAGCGTGCCAAGCTGCTTTGCAACGGCGACCTTCTTCACCTGCTCCGGCTTAAGCTCCAGCGACACGGTTTGCGCGGTCTTGCCGACGACGGTGTTGCTGACGGGGCGCCCGCCCTGTGCGATCTCCTGATCGATCGCGATGACGCGCACATTGGACAGAACGGTTTCGCTGACGGCGCGCTTCACCGGGTCTGCCTTCTCGAAGACCTGGGTCAACACCACGTCGACATTGTCGCCCGGCCTGATCAGACCCGAGACGCCGGTCTCCTCGTCAACCTTGATGCTGATCGCGCGGCTGTCCGGCGCCAGAACGCTAGCGAGGAAGCCCCGATCCTTCGGACGCAGGATGTCATCCAGGGTAATGGCGTTGCCGGCGTCGACGAACTTGCGAACCAGAGAACCGGGAAGTCCGGCCTTGCTGTCAGGCGTTTCGAGGATCGCGCCTGCCGGGACACGGTTCGGCGCCGCCTGGCGCACGGAGAAATCCTCGTCCCGCGCCAGCGTTCCTTTCGACAGCGGACGCGTCGCAACGAAGTAGCCGACGGTCGCCGGCGCCGCTGCTGGCGCTGGCGCCGGCTTTTCGGCGACCATCTCCGCAACCTGGTCCTTGTGGTTCGCGTTATAGGCAATGATCCCGAGTGCCGTAGCCGCGAGCAGCAGCACCATAATGATCGAGACGCGCAAAGCGGACGACATGTCAAAATCCTTTGCTCAAAATAGCCCAAATACCGCCGCATGCGATGGCCACCCCATAGGGCAGCGGTGCATGTCTCAAATGACGCCAACGCTCGACCGCGTAGACCCTTCGCGCAAGCGAGGATCCGGCGGGCGCCAGCCTCGGATATGGCAGACGGCGCATCATCAAATGGACTGCGGCCAGAGCGCCACCGGCCAATGCAGTTACGGTCAGCAACTCAATCACGCCGGCGAGCGGGAGACCGATCGCCAAGGCAACCAGCAGCTTGACATCGCCGCCGCCGATCATTCCGCGCTGGTACACCACGAAGAGCACCAGAAACAGGATTGCAGCAACGACCAGCGACTGCCCAATCTGCATCGGACCGGCCAATTGACCGACGATCCCGAGGAACGCCAGCGCCAGGCAAACTTCGTTTCGGATCAACCGTGTCGCGATATCGATCGTTGCGACATAGAACAACAATGCGATTTCCAGACACGAGGTCGTGGACGCAATCCAATTCATAAAATATACGCCTCAGAAGTAGCGGGGGCATAGAATAATGCCCGCCGCCGAAGCGAGATCTTCTCTGCTTAAGCAGACGCCGCGTTGATAACGGCGGTCGCGATGGTGCTGATCGCACTGGACAGCGCAGAACCGATACCGGTCGTAGCGTCTGTACCGAACGCGGCAGCAACCGCGGCGACGATGCAAGCGGCGACGATCACGTACTCGAACGACACAACGCCGTCCTTGTCCGTGCGCAGGCGCCACAACGCATCTCTGGCCTTGATCGAGCAACGCAACATGGAGAATGCCTCCTCTACCTTGCCAACATCGCCATCCGGTTGACGACTGTTGGCAGAAAGAGTCTGCCAACGCCGTCGATGCTCGGATCAGGCCGAGACCGCATTGGTGACGTTGGTGGTGATCGTGCTGATCGCGGTGCTCAGCGCCGAGCCGATGCCGGTCGTGGTGCCGGTTCCGAATGCCGCGGCGACGGCGGCGACGACGCAGGCGGCGACGATCACGTATTCGAACGACACAACGCCGTCCTTGTCCGAGGCAAGACGCTTGAAGGCTTCGGTGGTCTGGATATAGAGCTTCAGCATAGGAAAATATCCCTTTTGTGGCGAATGCATTTACAATTAATTTACGCGACGGTTGGCCGGTAAAACCCGGTTCCAACTAGATTTTGCTTATAGTCTCTTGCGAGAAAGCTGTCACTTGGTAATCCTTCATTAACCCTACTGGCGAAGCGGCTGGTGCCCGCTGCTGACACGATGTCCGGAACGCAGTCGCACCAAACCCTTTAAATATAGGGGTTTCAGCGCTTCATGACGTTTCAGATCGACTGCTCCGTACGAATACGGTCTAGCGACCGGCCCGGCGCGATCGCCGGAGCAGCCCTCCGAGCCGGCCGCATTTCCCAGTTCGCGAAGCGGCCAAAGGCAATTTTGCCGGGAGCAGGTCGGAGAATGGCGGGCAAGCTGGTTATTTCCGGGAATCCGGATTGTCCGGCGGCTGTCGCCGAACATGGACGACAGCGAGGTCATCGGCATAGGCCCGCTGCCACTCCGGCAGCCGATCGAGCAGCCCCACCGCCGGCGCCGACGGAGACAGCAGCGTTGCGTCGATCTTGTATTCATCGAGCAATTTGACGAAATCCGCCACATCAAACAGCGAGATGGCATTCACGTAGCGATCGAGAAAGGCCCCTCCGTACAGTTCAGCGCGCGAATCAATGAACACCGGAATGTTCTGGAACATCAGGTATCCGCAGAAGAAGTAGGCGTTGAGGACGCGTTCCGCGCCCTGCTCCTTCAGCTTCTCAACCGCGGCGCGCGGCACGAGCGGTGGCGTGGGGTCCTTTACGGCGATCATCGCCCCACTGGCGATGACGAGAGCAGCAATCGTTGCGATCACCGTTGAGCGCTTTGGGGCGACCACTTTCCGATCGTGCTGCAACTTGGCCCATGACAGGTGTTGCGCCAACGGACTGGCAACGAAGAATGGCGCAACCAGTGCAAAGACGTCGACATACCGCACGTGGACGAGCATCTGATAGACCACCGCCAGGAGCGTCGCGATCCTGATCGGAGGGAGCTTGAGCCCGCTGTAAAGCAGGTAGGCAAGGCCCGCTAGCAGACATGGTGTGACCGTACTCAAGGTACTGAAGTCCAGGGGTTGCCACTCGCCAATATGAGCGAGAGCGCCTCCCAGTCGCATAATGCGCCCGATGACCAGCATCGATTCCGGCCCATACGGGGTGATGCAAGCGGCCGCAAGCGCCAGCACCCCAAATCGAATCCATTGGACTGCAATCCTGATGCGGTCCGATTGACCCGACATCCAGAGCGCCTCCACGGCGAACGGCCCGATCAGCGCCAAGGCCAGCACGAAGCTTCCGTGGAGGTTGGCCCAAAGCGTGACGAGCGGGAGATAGACCAAGGAAGGCGCCCGTCGCTCTTCGCTGGCTCTGACCAGCGCGTCAGCCCACACCACCATCAGGGGAAAGATCAGCACATGCGGACGGGTGAACACGTGGAACGACGTCATGACGATTGCAGCCGACGCCAGGATCGCGGCCGGTATGTTCGGCAGTCTTTTCAGGAGCAGGAGCGCAAGCAGGTAGTACGCGGCCGACGCTGACAGCGCCGCCAGCATCACCGGCCCCGTCCATCCGGCCAGTTTGTAGGCTGCAAAATAAAGGACTTCGGAGAGCCACTCACTGGTTATCCAGGGTGCACCGTGCATCGTGAAGGAGAACATATCGGCGTGAGGCACGGCACGATGATCAACGATCCACTGGCCGACCAGGATATGCCAATAGATGTCGGCATCCTTCAGCAGGAAAGTGCCCCTGCCGATGATCGTGAGATAGGCCGTCGCAGCGAGCAAGAGCGGCAACCAGGGCCGAAGGTAATCGCTGCGCCCAGAATTCACGGCCGGCCCGGTCTCGCTCCCCACCTGAAGTGAGTTACTGCTTGACTGCATGCTTTCTGTCCCTCGCTGCCGATCATCGTCGACTCGGACCGCTGGGCGCAACCCAGCAATCCCCAGAAATCGCTCTCTTCAAAAACAGGTCGCAGCGTCGCCTCCGAGCCGGCCACACCCCTCAGGGTTGGATTGTCGCCATTGCGTGACCGCCGCCGGCGGCTTGCTCGCGTCGGCCGGCGCCGCTGGTAGCCTGCTGCGCTCTTCATCGAGCAGCTGCGCATGGACCTTCTGGATCTGGACGTTTCGCTCGAGCAGGGACATTGTCCTTGCCTGCACCTGCTCGGCCAGCGCCTTGCGCAGCGTGTTCTCCCGGTCGAGTAGTTCAGGAAACGGCAGCATCGGCCGGACAAGATCGGTCGCCTTGATCACGCATGACGTCCGCGCCACCGCCTGCGCGATCTGATCCGGAAACGCGCTGCGGCATTCCGCGAGCGCGCCGTTGAGGTTGACGGTTTCCGCAACCTTGGCTGCCGCGGTTGCCGTGTCCGGCGTCGGCTCCGTTGCGCTCGCCGTCGCCGGATCCCCCTCCCTTTCGACAGCCTGGCGAGCCGCCCCGCAACAGGACAGTAGAATGCAGAGCGAGAGAACGGCCAGGCATCTGGCGCGCTCTGGCCAAGTCTCGCCGCGCCGCTCCTCGACCGCGGCTCGCGTTTGCGCATCGGTCGCTGCAAGCCTGCCAGCGCGAGCCGCCTCCGCGCCCGTCGAGCCGCGCGCGCAGCGTGATGCCTGCGCCGTTGGCGCCTGCTGCTGTTGATGGTGCTCCAAACCGAGCGATCCGAAGCTCGTATCGATAAAAAATAATATCTGCAAAAAAGTGGTATCTCGAAATATCGCATCGGCGCGAAACAGCGTCGGTACACTGCAATCATTTTAGATGTAGTTTCATTGGCGGCGCAATGATCACCTTGCGGGCGGCTGCTCGTCAGTGTGATTGCGCCGCACCATTGCCTGATGCCGGCACGCGCCCCGACGACGCAGGCATCGCCGGCGCGCGGACGGCGGCGCTCTTGCTCAGTTACGACCGCTACGGCCGCAGGCGAGGTTCGGTCCGGTCGCTCGACCGGCGCCTTATCAATGCGCGCACGATCAGGTTGGCCCCGCTATGAAAATCGGCTCGCGTCGCTCCGGCCCGCGATCGGATCAGCAGCTGCCGGATGAGAGAATCGTATCGGCGATGTTGAAACTTTCCGCTTCTTCCCCGCGGGCTCCATGTTCTAGGATTAGCCATTTCAATGAGGGCGCTCCCCCACCCGGCGCTCGAGGAATTTTAGAACCAAAGCGTACAGCAACTGATCCGGGGCCTCATGGGGACTTGAGATGACCGATCGTATTGCACTCTTCATCGACGGTGCGAATCTGCACACCACCGTCAAGAGTCTCGGCTTCGAGGTCGATTTCCGGCGACTGCTCGCGGAGTTCGGCAAACATGGGCAAATCGTCCGTGCATATTTCTACACGGTGGTGAGGGACGACGACGAGTTCAGCAGCCTCCGGCCGCTGGTGGATTGGCTCGATTACAACGGGTATGCGGTCAGGAGAAAGGCAGCCAAGCAGCACGACGACGGCGATGGACGACGGCGCATGAAGCGCAGCATCGGTATCGAACTCGCGGTAGACGCGTTGGAAATCGCGCACCGCATCGACCATGCGTTCCTGTTCTCGGGCGATGGTGACTTGCGCGCCGTTGTCGAAGCCGTCAGGCGGATGGGCGTGCGCGTCACCGTCGTGTCCAGCATTCGAACGAAGCCTCCGATGGTCGCCGATGAGTTGCGCCGGCACGCTGACGTGTTCGTCGAGCTCGACAGCCTCAGGCCATCGATCGAGCGTCCGGCGCATCCGATCGCGCCGGAGTGACGAACGCGCCTTCCGACATCCCAACGCGATCGCCCGGAAACCGGCGCGCACCCTGGCCGGCATGTCCGTACATCACCGAGTTGCGCCGGCCGGGCCGAGGCACCAGTATGATTCCAACCAACGCAACTGCAGAGGGAAACACCAATGTGGAGGTCGGTCGGCTGCGTCTTGTTGTTGCTGGCGACGACAAGCGCAGCGATAGCTCAGCCTTCAAGGTTCACCTGTGACACGCCGCGAGGCAAACGGGTTGAGGCTGGCCCCTCAGGCAACGTTCAGTGGACCGACGACGATCTGGATGCGGTCCGGCCGTCGGTGGTCATCGATGGCGAAACCTTCTCGGTCACCTGGGGGACCTCTGTGGCGACGGAAGGCAAGGGAGCCAAGCTCACCACCTACGTCTTTGCGGCCGCCCACCGCACTGCTGCATCGGTCTTTGCGACCCGCGTGGACGAGTCCACGGCCGAGATCTTCCGGTTCTATTTCGCCAGCAAGTCGCTCTACAAGCTGACCAGCCAATTGGCCGCCCCCTCGCCGGACACCAAGGCGGCGCCCTTGGTTGCAACCTACCTGGCGACTTGCCGCGAGCAGTAGGCGGCAGCTCGCCGCGCGTTAAGACGACCTTAACTGACCTCTCCGGTTCCGACCGCCGTTGTTGCCGGCGGGCACCAGCCCCAGCGGTCAAGGAGTATCACTCAAAACATTGAATTTTAATAAAAATCTCAATTTCTTTGTCAGCCGGCGCACGATCCCCCGACCCCACTTAGAGCCGTTGTGTGGCCGAAATGTCATAGGTTACGAAACCGTCCGCTGTTAGCCTTCGCCAGATTCTACGTAATATCTTTGTGAGTTAGGGGCGGGGATTATGAAATCGGCATACACGGTCATCGCGTGCCTCTGCCTGGCGGCAACGTCAGCGCGTGCCGAGGTTTTTTCTATTAACGACGCGTTGCGCCAGGCAATGCAGACGAACCCCGGCGTGGGTGAAGCCTCCGCGAATCGCCGCGCGACGGAAAGCGAGCTGAGACAGACGCAGAGCACGCTGCTGCCGCAGGTGCGCATCGACGCCAGCTACGGACCGGAAAAATTCGATCAACCTCCGGGCGTTATCAACACCGTGCAGACACCGACGGTTGGTTCAGGACCCTGGCGCAATGGCAGCCAGGAATCGGTGGTTGTGCGCCAGCTGCTGTGGGACGGCTTCTCCTCGATCTATGACGTTTGGCGTCAGACCGCGCGCGTAAACGCGGCGGCCTCCCGCGTCAAGGAACGAACCGAGCTGCTGGCCCTCGACGCAGCCGAAGGCTACATGGACGTCGTGCGCTACATGCGGCTGGTGAGCCTCGCGCAGCAGAACGTCGCCAACCACGAAAAGATCTTTGCGAACGTGAACTCCCGCTTCTCGGGCGGCCGCGCCGGCGAAGGCGACCTCGAGCAAGCCCGTGAGCGCGTCGAGAGCGCGCGCGCGGCACTCGCCGAATTCCAGCGCAGCCTCGATGACGCCAGGGCGAAGTATCGCAAGGTTGTCGGTCTCGAGCCGATCAATGTCCGCTTCCCCGCTCCGCTCGGCGGACTGCCGCACAGCCGCGACGAAGCGCTGGCGACCACGCTGCGGTTCAATTCGACCATTGCGGCGGCCCAGTCCGACGCCGACGCCGCCAAGCATGCGTTCAAGGCCACGGACGGCACGTTCGGCCCCAAATTCTATCTTGAGGGACGCGCGACCCACTACGACAACTCCTTCCCGTACGTGACCGCACCGGGAAATCCCGCCGTGACCCATGAGGATTACAGCGGCAAGGTGGTGATGTCCTGGGACATCTTCCGCGGCGGCCAGGACGCCTGGAACAGGTCGGAGAAGGCCGAGCGCTATACCGAAGCCACCATGCGCCACGCGCGCCTGCAGCGTGACGCCTATGAATCGATCGACAAGGCGTGGAATGCCCGTACGATTACGGCCACGCGCATCGCGGCGCTGACGCGTCAGCTGGAAGCGGACCGCAAGACCATCGCGGCCTTCCAGAAAGAATACGAGCTTGGTCAGCGCTCCCTGATCGACCTGCTCAACGCACAGAACCAGTTCTTCAACGCATCGGTCTCGCTCACCTCCGCCCGCAGCGTCGTCGTTTTCGCCGACTATCAGCTGCTGGCCGCGATGGGCACCCTGATCGAATATCTGAAGGCTCCTCCGCCGGTCGACGCCGCGCCCACCGACATGCTGTCGATCGGCCTGCCGCGCTATTCGTTTCCCACCCTTCGCGTGAACCTGCCGCAAACCGGCTCCGAGCCGCTGCACGTTGCCGTTCCGGGCCCGACCGCCACGGTGCGCCCGGCCAAGGGTTACAAGGGGGGCTATGCATCGGCCCAGCCGGCGAAGGATGTCGGGTTTGCCGACCGGTTCACCGGTTCGACCACGACCGCTTCCGTGCCGGGCTCCGCGGAATGGATGCAGCAGCAGAACAGCGCTGCGGACGGCCCGAACGTGATTTACGCGGATCCGTCGGTCACGGCGAATGCCAGTTCCTATGCCTCGACGAAGCCCCACTGGCTGCTGTCGGCCTTCCCGAGCTCCGCTCAATAGCAACGGCCAACCAGAATCAGGACTTCCGGAAGGGCCCCAAACGGGGCCCTTTCGATTCCCGTATTAATACTTAAAGCAAGTTTCGCTGATTTTGTTCGCCATTTGTTGTAGCCTGCCCGAAATCATCGAATGCGATTTCTGCATTTCCATTTTGGTTGTCGAGGTTTCAGTTGTTGTTTCGAACCCCCAGCGCGGCGGCTGACGCCGTTCGCACTTCGCCGGATGATGCAACTTCGAAGCCTGCCGCGCCCGCTCGGCCGCGTGCATTGGGCGACGATCCCCTCACCGCATCGCTGACTTTTCTCGCTGCTCATCACGGCCGCGCCGTCAGCCGCGAAGCGCTCCTCGGCGGACTTCCGATCACAGACGGGCGGCTGTCCGTTTCGCTCTACGATCGCGCGGCAAGGCGCGCGGGTCTGGAGACCGAGGCCATCAAGCGCGACATTTCGGACATTCCTGCGCTGGTCTTGCCGGCCGTCCTGATCATGAAGAACGGCTCTGCGCTCATCCTGCTCGGCACGGACGCAGCGAGCAAGACGATCAAGATCGTCGATCCGGCCACGCCGAATGCCCCGCGCGTCGCCGACATCGCTTCGCTTGCCTCGGACTATACCGGCTACGCGTTCCTGGTGAGAAGCGCCGCGCAGGCCGACGCACGCACCGTCGCCGCAGGAGGCATTCCCAACAATCACTGGTTCTGGTCGGTGGTGAAGACGCACTGGCGCAGCTACGGACACATCGCGATCGCCGCCTTCCTGACCAACATCCTCGCGCTGGCGACGCCGCTGTTCACGATGAGCGTCTACGACCGCGTCATCCCCAATGGGGCGATCCCCTCCCTGATCGCCCTCTCGATCGGCATGGGGCTCGGCATCGTCTTCGATTTCATCTTCCGCATGGTCCGCAGCCGCATGATCGACGTGACCGGCAAGACCATCGACGTCGTGCTCGCCGCCAACATCTTCGAGCACGTGATGTCGGTGAAGATGGCGCAGCGGCCGACCTCGGTCGGCATCATCGCCAACCAGCTCCGCGACTTCGACTCGGTGCGCGAATTCTTCACGTCCGGAAGCGTGGTTTCGGCGACCGACCTGCTGTTCGCCATCCTGTTCGTCGGGGTGCTGTTCATCATCGCCGGGCCGCTGGCCTGGATCCCGCTGGTCATGCTGCCGCTGGTCATGCTGATCGGCTTCCTGCTGCAGCGGCCGCTCGATCGCGCGATGAAGCGCCTGCAGGCCGAATCCGCCGCCCGGCACGGCGTGCTCGTCGAGTCCCTGTCAAGCCTCGAAACCGTCCGCGCGACCGGCGCCGAGGCGCGGATGCAGACCTTGTGGGAACGCTCGGTCGCGGCGACCGCCCGATCCGGTGAGGACGTTCACTTCTGGTCGTCGATGTCGCTGACCAGCGCGAGCACCGCCCAGCAGATCACCAGCCTGCTCCTCGTCGTCGTCGGCATTTTCCTGATCCTCGACGGCAAGCTGAGCGTCGGCGCGCTGGTCGCCGCAAACATGCTCGCCGGCCGCATCCTGGCGCCGATCGCGGGCATCGCCTCCGTCATCACCAAGGGAACGCAGACGCTGTCGTCCCTCAAGGCAATCGACCGCATCATGTCGATCGAGCGCGAACGCTCGCCGACCCGGTCCTATGTCGCAAGACGGATCGACGACGGCAAGATCGCCTTCGAGAACGTGTCGTTCGCCTACCCCAACGCGCCGGGCAACGCGCTGGAGAAAGTCAGCTTCAAGATCGAGGGCGGAGAAAAGGTCGGCATCATCGGCCGGGTCGGATCCGGCAAGACCACGGTCGGCCGGTTGCTGCTCGGATTCTACGAGCCGAAGGAAGGCCGCATTTTGGTCGACGGCGTCGACTCGCGGCAATACGATCCTTCGGACCTGCGCGCCGGCATCGGCTTTGCGATGCAGGATACCGACCTGTTCTACGGCAAGCTGCGCGACAACATCGCCCTCGGCAAGCCGGAAGCGACCGACGAGGAAATCCTGCTTGCCGCGCGGCTCTCGGGCGTCGAGAGCTTCATCGCCGGCCACCCGATGGGCTATGACATGCCCATCTCGGAGGGCGGCCGCAGCCTGTCAGGCGGCCAGAAGCAGGCGATCGGACTGGCGCGCGTCCTGATCCGCAAGCCGCGCGTGCTCTTCCTCGACGAGCCGACCGCGCATTTCGACATTCGCAGCGAGCAGGAATTCCTCGAGCGGCTCAAGGGGCTGCGCGACGACCGCATGACCATCATCATTTCGACCCATCGTCTGTCATTGCTGAACATGGTCGATCGCCTGCTGCTGTTTGACAACGGCCGCCTGGTGGCCGACGGCCCGCGCGACAAGGTGCTCGCCCTGCTCCAGGGCAAGCCCGCATCCGCGGCGCCTGCGCCCGAGAATACGATCCAGCCGAAATCTGCATAACGAGCGAATATTATGGCGTCTTCCGATTTTGCGTTTGCAAACGACATCCGGTCCGCGGCGCTGCTGCGCACGCCCCGCACCTCCCGCATGCTGCTGTGGACGTCCTGCGCGCTGCTGGCGACATTTGTGGTCTGGGCGCATTTTGCCGTGCTGGACGAAGTCAAGCGCGGCAGCGGCCGCGTCGTGCCGTCGCGGCAGATGCAGGTGGTGCAATCGCTCGAAGGCGGCATCGTCGGCGACATCCTGGTGCGCGAAGGCGACATCGTTCAGCAGGGGCAGTCCCTGATGCGCATCGACGATACCAAGTTCGCCTCCGAGTTCGGCGAGATCCGCGAGCGCCGCGCGGCGATGGCGGCGCGGGTGGCCCGCCTCGACGCCGAGGCACGCGGACGAAGCGAGATCACCTTCCCGGACGATCTCGACAAGATGGTTCCCGCCGCCGTTGCGACCGAGTCCAGCGTGTTCAAGATGCGGGGCCAGAAGGTCGCGCAGGATATCGACGTGCTCAATCAGCAGGTCACCCGCCTCACCGGCTCGCTGAAGCTTCTGGAACGCGAGCAGACCCTGACCCGCAAGCTCTATGAGCAGAAGGTGGTGCCCGAGATCGAGATGCTGCGGCTTGACCGGCAGGCCACCGAGATGAAGGGACAGCTCGCCGAAGCGCAGTCGAAGATCGCAAACATCACGGCGTCGTTCCGTTCGCAGGCCGATGAGGATCTCGCCAAATCGCGCGCCGACCTCGCCGTGCTCGACGAGAACATCAAATCCGCCCAGGACCGGGTGCGGCGTACCGATCTGAAGGCGCCGGTCCACGGCATCGTCAACAAGCTGAACATCAGCACCATTGGTGCCGTCGTGCAGCCTGGCGCCAACCTCATGGATATCGTGCCGCTCGACGACACGCTGCTGGTCGAGGGCCGGATCCGTCCCCAGGACATCGCCTTCATCCGTCCGAACCAGGACGCGGTGGTGAAGATCAGCGCTTACGACTCCTCGGTCTACGGATCGCTCAAGGGCAAGGTCGAACGCATCAGCGCCGACACGATCGTCGACGACAAGGCGGAGAGGACCGAGCGTCAAGAAACCTTCTATCGGGTGATGGTGCGCACCGATAAGAACCATCTCGGCACCGAGCAGCATCCGCTGCCGATCATTCCCGGCATGGTGACCACGGTCGAAGTCCTGACCGGCGAGAAATCCGTGCTGGACTACATCGTGAAGCCCGCCCGCCTGCTGCGTGACGAGGCCCTGCGCGAGCGCTGATCCGGCCCACCGAGCCGTGGTTAACCGATCATGACGTCGGGTCGTTCAATTTCGAACGATCCGGCAAACCCTGAATTGACCGCTTTCCGACAATCCCCGGCGCCTGCCCCTCCACTTAACCCGGCTTAAGCGGCCAAGGCGCCAGTCTCCGTTCCGATAACAGCGGGGACGCAGATCGACGCATAGACGTTGACGGTCCCCGGCATTGGGGACGTCATATGAAGTCGCTGAAGTTTGCTTCGTCGGCCGTCATGGCCGTGGCTGCATTTTCAATAAGTCTTTGCGTTGCGCCGTCCGCGTTTGCCGCGGACGAACTCTCTTTCGGCGCTCCCGCCGGCGAGCTTGCGCCGGCGTCGGATGCCGCGTCGAACCGCCCGCCTGCCACCTTCTTCACCATCACCGACGTCCTGGCCAAGCTCGACCGCCAGCGCGGCCGCGGTCCGAACGCCATTCGCACCGCCTCGCTGACGCCGCTGAATACGGCGACCGACGCATTGCCGGCGGCGAAGCCGATTCCGCCCGAAGGCACCGAGCCGTTCGGCCTGTTCACCTTTCGCGCGCCGGAGAACGGCTTGTGGCGCAAATGGCGCGGCCTCGAATCCGATCTCGCCAGGGAGCGGACCGTGCTCGAGCAGTGCCGTGAGAACGCGGCCGGCTGCCCGCCCAATGCCGCGCAGTTCCTTCGCCTGATCAATGCGGTCAAGGCCAAATCCGGACGCGACCGGCTCGATGAGGCCAACCGCGCCGTCAACCAGGCGATCCGCTATGTGAGCGACTTCGCCCAGTACGGCGAGGCCGACCGCTGGACCGCGCCGCTCGCCACCTTCGCCACCGGCAAGGGCGATTGCGAGGACTACGCGATCGCGAAATACATCGCGCTCAGCGAAGCCGGCTTCCCGCGCGAGGAGCTGCGCCTGGTGCTGGGCCGCGATCGCGCCATCCGCCAGGATCATGCCGTGCTGGCGGCGCGGCTGGATGGCCATTGGCTGATCCTGGACAGCCGCCGCTCCGAGCTGATCGACGACGGCGAGCTCGCCAACTTCACGCCGATGTTTGCGATCAACGAGCGTGGCGTGCAGCTGTTTGCCGCGCCCTACGCCAAGCGGCTGCCGCTCGGCGACGAGCTCGACGCCGCGCCGGCGGCCGCCAATGCCGCAGACTCCGAATGGACCGGCGTAGAGCCGCTCGAGGCAGCGAGCCCTCTTCCAGGCTTCCTGCCCGTGCTCATGTAACGGCACGCGAGCAAAGGCGAATTTCGATCAAGAGAAAACTCTAAAGACAATCCAACAAGAAATCCGCGGAGTCGCCTCCGCGGATTTTCGTTTTGCTGCAAGCCTGGCCTAGTAAATATGAACGTTCGCGGCCGCCGGCACGCCGGTGCTCAGATGTGCGAGGTCCACCTTGTCGGAGCCGGTGCCATTTGCCGAGTACCAGAGCTCATGCGTCGTATTATTGAAGAAGAACTTGTTCGTGCTTGCACTCTCGTTCCAGGCGGTCGCGTTGTTCTCGGTCCCGCCCGTGGTTGCCGATGTCGTGAACTGGCTCGCCGTGAGCGGATCTGAACTGCCCGCCGGGAGGTTTAGACCGCCCACGTGGAGAAGGACCAAGTCGCCGCTGTTGAAATCACTGATGGTAAAGTGGGCCGAGAGATTGAGAACGAACTTGTCGTTCCCACCATTACCAGTAAGCGTTTCAGCGCTGGCTCCGGCGACGATGACGTCATTTCCAGCAGTGCCCGTAAGGGTCGTTCCGCCATTGACGTTGACATCAAACGAGCCCGAAGTCGTGTCTCCATCGCCGTCCTTTACACCCACGGTAAAGGGGACATCAGTTTGACCATTGTTGACGAGCTCCGTAATTCCGGCCAACAGGATCTTGGACTTGCCGGAAACCTCATACAATTCCACGTAGTCGATATTTCCGTGTCCGTTGGCCGTAAGCGTGGTTCCATTGATCGACGAATCATAGACGCCGTGGGTCACCGTGCCGTCGACGCTGTGCACGACATAGTCGATGATTGCCGTACCACCGGTCGCTTTGACCGAGAATGTGATCTGATTTCCCGTTGCAACAGAAGAAGCGCCAGGTGCCGCGCCGTAGGTCCAAGTATCGGCGTTGCTGTTGTCGCCGACAGACCCAAAATCAAAGCGCATGAAATCGCCGGTATTGAAGTTGTTGCTGCTGACGCCCTCGCCTGACGCACTGGCGTTGACGAAATCCTGGCTCAGCTGGAAAAACGTCAGCGTGTCGTGGGTTTCGTTGAACCAGGTATTGACATCGAAGAATAGGGTTGCGTGGTAGCCCGTCAAATTGGTTACGGGATTGCCGGTCGTATCCGCCAATGTGGCAAACCAAACCGGCCCGGAACCACCTAGATTGGCCGGATTGACGGACAGCGGCGTATATGAATCGAGGGTATGCAAGAGGTCGAACGAGTAGGTCGAGGTTGCCGAATTGAGGGTTACGGTAAAGACGTCCGTCCCATTGGCAACGCCATGCAGGACGCCGCTCGCATCGACATATTCCGAAACCGCAAATCCACCCGACTGGATCGTCGTTGCTGTCGGATGTAGCGGATCCAGGGATACGCCCGTGAAGTAGAGGGACGCGAGACCGTCCGCGCCCGTGATGTATTGCAGATCTCCCGTGACGCTAAAGCCTGCCTGATTGGCAAGCACGCCGTGCTCTGCCGACGTCCAAGACGGACCGTCGTCGTGGAACGTGACATGTGTGCTGAGGTCGAGGTTCTGGCTGGCGCTGTCGCCGTCCTTGTCGGTCACCGTCGCCGTCAGCGTCACCAGGCCGCCAGTCAGGCTGATGCCTTCGCCGGTATCCGGGCTCGACGCGGTGTTTTCATGCACCGCGCGGTCCTGTGTCAGCGTCACGTCGCCGGTCGCGGTGTTGACCGTCAGCGTGAACACCAGCCAGGCCGCCTGGTTTTCATGGCCGATGACGTAGCCAGAGATGGTGTTGCCGGTCTGGTCGAGCACGACGCCGAGACCCGAGGCGCTGTCGATCAGATTGGTCGCGATCCCGTTGGCCGAGATGCTCAGCGCGTAGGCCGTGGTCGCGCCGTCGGCACCCGTGACAACCGTGAACGCGCCCGCGAAGCTCTCCTTGTCCAGCGCATGGCCCTGGGTCGGCACCGCGTCCGGCGTCGAGCCGTTGATGCCGGCATTGGTCGAGGCCGAGAGATACGCTTCGTAGGTGTTCAGCGAACCGACCGTCCCGCTCAGCTTGATTGACGGGCCGTCGTCATGGAACGTGACGTGGGTGCTCAGATCGAGGTTCTGGGCGGCGCTGTCACCATCCTTGTCGGTGACCGTCGCCGTCAGCGTCACCAGGCCGCCGGTCAGGCTGATGCCCTCATGGGTGTCCGGGCTGGAGCCGGTGAGCTCATGCACCGCGCGATCCTGGGTCAAGGTCACATCGCCGGTGGCGGTGTTCACCGTCAGCGTGAACACCAGCCAGGCCGCCTGGTTTTCATGGCCGGTGACATAGCCGGAGATCGTGTTGCCGGTTTGGTCGAGCACGACGGCAAGACCGGAGGCGCTGTCGATCAGATTGGTCGCGATCCCGTTGGCCGAGATGCTCAGCGCATAGGCGGTCGTTGCATTGTCCGCACCGGTCACCACCGTGAACGCGCCGGCGAAGTTTTCCTTGTCGAGCGTATGGCCCTGGGTCGGCACCGCATCCGGTGTCGAGCCGTTGATGCCCGCATTGGTCGCAGCCGACAGATAGGCCTC
>NZ_JASGSR010000074.1:0-731 GCF_040446015.1 Bradyrhizobium sp. INPA03-11B | reverse complement strand
TCAAAGGTGTTCAGCGAGTTGACGTTCCCGCTCAGCGAGATCGACGGGCCGTCGTCATGGAACGTGACGTGGGTGCTGAGATCGAGGTTCTGCGCAGCGCTGTCACCATCCTTGTCGGTCACCGTCGCCGTCAACGTCACCAGGCCGCCAGTCAGGCTGATGCCCTCATGGGTGTCCGGGCTGGAGGCGGTGAGCTCGTGCACCGCACGATCCTGCGTCAAGGTCACGTCACCGGTCGAGGTGTTCACCGTCAGCGTGAACACCAGCCACGCGGCCTGGTTTTCATGGCCGGTGACATAGCCGGAGATCGTGTTGCCGGTCTGGTCAAGCACCACCGCGAGACCAGAGGCGCTGTCGATCAGATTGGTCGCAACCCCGTTGGCCGAGATGCTCAGCGCATAGGCCGTGGTCGCGTTGTCGGCACCGGTCACAACCGTGAACGCGCCGGCGAAGTTCTCCTTATCGAGCGCGTGGCCTTGCGTCGGCACTGCGTCCGGCGTCGAACCGTTGATGCCGGCATTCGTCGAGGCCGACAGATAGGCCTCAAAGGTGTTCAGCGAGTTGACGTTCCCGCTCAGCGAGATCGACGGGCCGTCGTCATGGAACGTGACGTGGGTGCTCAGATCGAGGTTCTGCGCAGCGCTGTCGCCGTCCTTGTCGGTCACCGTCGCCGTCAGCGTCACCAGGCCGCCGGTCAGGCTGATGCCCTCATGGGTGTCCGGGCTGGAGCC
>NZ_JASGSR010000073.1:0-39465 GCF_040446015.1 Bradyrhizobium sp. INPA03-11B | reverse complement strand
GCTTGGGGGGGGCGGAGGGTCGGCCGTATCGTACTGCATTCGGGCCAGATCGGTCTCTACGGTGCGCTCGCCGAGGAGCTCCATGGCAATTTAGCGCGCGAATGGATGGACGGCCCACCGCTGCCTGCGATGTCTTGGCCAAAGCTGCCAACTTGTTCGCTTGAGATCGCAAATGAGAACAGAGCGTCTCCAACCGGGTAGGCGCTGGTCAAAATCGACTAGCGGGCCCGCGCGTGTCTGGCGTCAAGCTGCGCGCGTAAGTCTTGCCCGGCACACAAAAAGCGAGTCGACGCCGAACGGCAGGTCGGCCAATCGCTCGCACCGGATGGAATACGATCAAAATCATATGTGAGAAAGTGGGTTCAAATGAACGAAAATCGGCGAAGAGCCCCAGAATATCTCGTTATCGGATGCCAGTCATCGATCGATATCCGCCAGGAAATTTTCCCGCAGATCGCGACAATCGGCGGCACCAAGATGCCATGAATACGGTTACCATTGCTTGGATCGCTTTTCGGTTTGGTAGGAGTGCCACGCAGTGCCGTCCGATCCCAAGGTCGCAGATTTGGCGCCGAGCGCGCCCGAACTCACGCCATACGATGAGCAGCACGCCGTTACCTATATGCGTCTGCTCGATGCCGAAGCCGATCATGCGGATTGGCGCGAAGTCGCGCGGATTGTGCTTGATATCGATCCGGCCCTTGAGTCCGATCGCGCGCGCCGTGCTTTCGACAGCCATTTGGCTCGCGCCAAATGGGCGGCGCATCACGGCTATCGTGATCTCCTGCGCCGGGGTCGGCCGAAGAGTGAAGAGTGAAGAGTGAAGAGTGAAGGTATCTGAGCCGGGCCTGATGTGTTTCCCATCGCATAAGTAGGTCGTTCCATCGCGTAACTGTGTGCCCGGTGGACAGCTGCATCCAGCGCAGCCAGAAATCGTCACAATTGTCAGTCCAGTTTCCCTGCGTGTACATCAGCGACATGCGGGGAGAATAGGACGATGCACGGTGGCGACTGGAGATCAGAGAGCGCGTACCAACAGATCAGCAAAGCAGAGGCTGCGGACTTAGCTTGGGAGTGGCTTCGCCGCGATCGCGAGTATCACGAAGACTTTCGGGCCTTGGTCAGCAGCGAACAATCCAATGCGACGCCAGATCACTTTAGGCGAAAGTGGGGGCTGACGTTTCGCAGCTGATCCGCAAAAGAGGTTCGACGAGCAAGCCATTTTCTGGGCGCCTGAGGCATTGCCGACCGTGCTGCCCGTCCGCGCAGCGATCCCCTCGGCGACGTCCAAAGGGTACCGCTTGGAGTTCAGCAAACTGGCGGGCAGTGAGCTTCGTCATGCCCCAGATGGATGGCATGCCATCGTGCTACTCGGAGGAGCGAAGCATCGCCTGTGGCTAAGAGAGCTTCCACCGAACTGTTCATTGGTTGCCGTTGACCTGCCGCTGGATGGCGACTTCGATATCCGTCTGCAGGTGGCACATCGATTTTGGTGCGCGCTCGAGCAGCGTCCCCTTGGCCGGCTTCCTCTTGATCCGTCGATCCAGGCCCGACGTCGGCTCATCCTCGCTCTGCGTGCGGTAGATGGATGGCTGGAAGGGAATAGTTATCGCAAAATCGCAGAGGGCCTGTTTGGCAAGTCTCGCATCCCCGATCGAGGTTGGAAAACGCACGATCTGCGCAGCCGGATCATCCGCCTGGTCAAGACGGGGCTGCGGCTGGTGCGAGGAGGCGGCTATCGCGCATTGCTCCGTCGCAAGAGCAAAGACAAGGACGACGTTTCCTAAGCTCTTCACCGGTCATAGTCGTGCCAAAATCCTGGCCAGTTTGGCTGCGGGCACGCTCCGATGCCTGCACTATCCGACGGTGCAGACCGGTGAGACCAGTTGACGAGGTGCACTCGTGGGTTGGGGGGTCTCCAGCAAGAGCTCGCATACAGAGGTCGTGGGCGTGCTTGAGAATAGCCAAGTCGACCATCAGTCGTAGTAGCACCGGCCGGCCGCCTTGCGTGTCCTTGTAAACCGCCGCAGGCTTGTCTTGCCCACGTCGGCGCGGAAACCGTCATGACCATTCTAAACCACATCGACGCTCCCCTGAGTCGCCCATCTCGAATCCTTATCAGCCGCGGAAGGATGATGCGCGACCGCTGGAAATTACCTAGAGCAGCTTTCGGGAGTTAAGGAAGAGACCTGAAAAAAATTGGGTGTAAGACGTGCATTGGGCTATGCCTGCCTAGTGGCCTCTCTTAGAGGGCCGCTTCAGGAACTCATCAGGCTCAACCTCGAGCTTGTCGGCAAGACGACCTATTATTTTTATGCTGACGTAGTACGCGCCCTTTTCAAGCTGGCTCAAATAGCCCCGGCTTATCTTAGCCTTGAAGGCAAGCTCGTCTTGGGACCATCCCCTCGCATTGCGCAAACGGCGCAAGTTGGTGGCGAATATCTCCCGCAAGTCCATGCGGGAAAGGATGCCGCTTGCTCAATATACTGCACCTCGATATACTTAACAAAGTGTCGTCTCATGCATGTTGTGAACGGAAACTGCGTCAATCTCTCGCGCATTCGTAAGAATCATGCAGATCCCGCCACTCGATCCTGTCGTCGCTGAGCAGAAAGAGGTTGCTCGGATCGTGCTGCACATCGATCCAGTCCTTTGGGCAGTGCGGCTCGCGTACCGTTCGTTAGCCATTTGGCGAGCGTCAAATGGGCGGCCAACCGAAGTTACCGCGGCTTATCGGGCGGTGCGACCAAATAGGAAAATCGGCCACGTGAAGTTCGAAATTGAGAAGAAGT
Organism: Bradyrhizobium sp. INPA03-11B; assembly: GCF_040446015.1. Lineage (NCBI taxonomy): Bacteria > Pseudomonadati > Pseudomonadota > Alphaproteobacteria > Hyphomicrobiales > Nitrobacteraceae > Bradyrhizobium > Bradyrhizobium sp. INPA03-11B. Next base: position 36,673 of record NZ_JASGSR010000073.1, on the reverse strand, counting down.
TCTCGCCAGCTGGCTGGGCTGCGCAGCCAATCATCGATGAGCGAACACGCAACGAGATTGTCCGCCACACCTCACGCCGAACTCTCTCCAGGCAAAAGGGAGCAGACGCTAACTGGATTGGCGAATCCGCTGCTGATCGCGCTCCGAGCGATATGGACGTAATCAAATCCACCGTGGCCGAAATCGGACCGTACGAAATGGACAAAATGATAGGACCGGGACGTCAGGATCTCCGATCGCAGTCTCCAATCGAAGTTGTGGCGCGAACTATCCTCCTCATCGCAACTATCGGGCGGTACCAGCATGCCGAGATTGCGGCTACCATCGCTTCGATTTAGAAAGACATTTTTCGGTCGTAGGAGTTCCAGGTAATGTCGTCCGATCCCAAGGTCGCAGATTTGGCGCCGAGCGCGTCCGAACTCACGCCATACGACGAGCAGCACGCCGTTACCTATATGCGTCTGCTCGATGCCGAAGCCGATCATGCGGATTGGCGCGAAGTCGCGCGCATTGTGCTTGGTATCGATCCGGCCCTTGAGTCCGATCGCGCGCGCCGTGCTTTCGACAGCCATTTGGCTCGCGCCAAATGGGCGGCGCATCATGGCTATCGTGATCTCCTGCGCCGGGGGCGGCCGAAGAGTGAAGAGTGAAGGTATCTGAGCCGGGCCTGATGTGTCTTCCATCGCATAAGTAGGTCGTTCCATCGCGTAACTATGTCCGCGGTGGACAACTGCATCCAGCGCAGCCAGAAATCGTCACAATTGTCGGTCCAATTTCCTTGCGTGTACATCAGCGACATGCGGGGAGAACAGGACGATGCACGGTGGCGACTGGAGATCAGAGAGCGCATACCAACAGATCAGCAAAGCAGAGGCTGCGGACTTAGCCTGGGAGTGGCTTCGCCGCGATCGCGAGTACCAAGAAGACTTTGCGGCTTTGGCCAGCAGCGAACAATCCAATGCGGCGCCGGATCACTTTAGGCGAAAGTGGGGGCTGACGTTTTGCAGCTGATCCGCAAAAGAGGTTCGACGAGCAAGCCATTTTCTGGGCGCCTGAGGCATTGCCGACCGTGCTGCCCGTCCGCGCAGCGATCTCCTCGGCGACGTCCCGAGGGTACCGCTTGGAGTTCAGCAAACTGGCGGGCAGCGAGCTTCGTCATGCCCCAGATGGATGGCATGCCATCGTGCTGCTCGGAGGAGCGAAGCATCGCCTTTGGCTAAGAGAGCTTCCACCGAACTGTTCATTGATTGCCGTTGACCTGCCGCTGGACGGCAGCTTCGATATCCGTCTGCAGGCGGCACATCGATTTTGGTGCGCGCTCGAGCGGCGTCCCCTTGGCCGACTTCCTCTCGATCCGTCGGTCCTGGCCCGACGTCGGCTCACCCTCGCTCTGCGTGCGGTAGATGGATGGATGGAAGGGAATAGTTATCGCAAGATCGCGGAAGACCTATTTGGCAAGTCTCGCATCCCCGATCGAGGTTGGAAAACGCACGATCTGCGCAGCCGGATCATCCGCCTGGTCAAGATGGGGTTGCGTCTGGTGCGAGGCGGCTATCGCGCATTGCTCCGTCGCAAGAGCAAAGACAAGGACGACGTTGCCTAAGCTCTTCACCGGTCATAGTCGTGAAGAGGTCCTCGCCAGTTTGCATGCGGGAGCAGCATGGGTAAGCCCGCGCCATAGCTTCACTGGTTCGGGCCTGCAGCGGAGCAATTCAGAATAGCTTGCCCGAAACCAAAAGGGACTTGTGTCTGTATAATGCTGGCTCGCAAAATCGGGTGAATATGACGTCGATGCGCAATCTCGACAGCGCCGGCGCATGTGTCAAACCCTCCATTGGTCATTGACCGTGTGGTTCGAGCACAATCGGTTGGGCACCGAAAATCCGACCACCAAACTAAGCTATGGGATCTGCGATCGAATCCGGTGATTTGAATTCCGATACAGCCCGCGATGTAGTATTAGGCCGCTTCCGAAATCGCGGCCTTTTTACAGAGGCGCGCTACCCATCGGCAAAAGGCACGCGCGACTTCGGGATTGTTACTGCGGTCGACCGCATAGGCCCGATATTGCATGCCGCTCGAAGTGCGCGATCCGGGTATTACCTGCAGAACGCCCCCGCGCACGAGATCGCTGACAATGATTTCAGGTGCGACCAGTAGGCATTTCCCCGTTATGACGGCCGGCAGAGCAAGGTAGTTGTGATCATATCGCGCCCCCGACTTTATATCCTTTGCGGCCAGGTTCATCGCCCTCAGCCATGTGGGTAGTATGTCGGGACGGGATGTGATGTTCAGGATTGGCATTGAACGGACAATTGAGAGCGATTTTCCGGCTACGTGATTTGGTGAGCCCACGCATACCAGTTCCTCATTGTAGATTTCCCAATCGTCGGCCGGTTCGATGATTGAGAGATCGCGGGTGATCAAGATGTCGAAATTGTCGGAAGAGGTCGGCGGAGACAATGAACTGATCACGTCCACGATCACGCCGCCCGTCTCAGCAGAGAAGGCTTGGAGATTTGGAATCAGGAAGGAATGAGCGAAAGTCGAAAGCGAGGTGCGGACCACAATCCGATTGGCATCCGGTCGATTTCGGCGCCGCATTCTCGTAGCGGTGAAGCACACCGTATCGAGCGGTTCGGCAATGGTGTTCACGAACAACCTTCCGAATTCCGTCAATTCGCTCCGCCGACCTCGCCGTTCCACGAGGTCTGTACCGAAGTAGTCTTGCAATACAGCGAGGTAGCGGCTGACTGAGCTCTGCGTTGTTCCCAGCGCCGCGGCCGCACGCGTTACGCTTCCTTCTCGCGCAATGGTCAAAAACACCCGGATTGCATTGAGAGGCACTTGATCCTGTTCGGCAGCCATCTTCTGCTCCGGCATCTTCTGCAATGTCGCTACCTGGCACGCCGAGCCATTGCCTAGAATGAATACCACATCACATTATTCGATGTTTGTCGTCGGATTGCTGCTTATCATTGATATGTCGCGCGCAAAACCGGCTTTCTCGGTACGATACGTACCTTTGGCCTTACGGCTTCAATGGCTGTCGGCGGATGCAATCTTCAAAGAATTCGCCGATGTCGTCGGCGCGATCAATATTCTCGCAGTCGACAGCACGCGACGTTCTGGCGGACAACGCCGATTTTCAAATCTTCCCAACGGCGTCGGATAGCCCTCGAGTGGAGCGCGGGCTTTGAATGGCGTTTCGAGAGAACTGCTGTTTTCTGGGGTACTAATGTCGCGTTCAGCGAAGGAATCGAGCTTCAGCAGCCTTGAACTCCTGCATGTTCTGAAGCCTGAAGATTTCCTCCACTGGCAGAATGTCCTTGTGGACGTTCTGGACACCGCCGTCGGCGATAATTTGGCGGAACGTCTCCTGCATGGCGGTGGCGGAAGCGCGGATGCCATAATTGCCGTAGATCATCATCCGGACATTGCGCAGCATCTTGACCCGTTTGGCGTCGAGATCTGGGTAGGCGTTCGGCACGATCACCAGCGGCACAGATCCAGTCCAGGCGCGCGAAAAGCTTTCGATCTCGGAAGGATCCTTCTTTTTCGAGTGGATCAGGATCAGGTCGGCGCCAGCCTCCGTATAGGCTTGGGCCCGGCGCAAGGCTTCCACTTCGCCGAGGCCTGCAATCAAGGCTTCAGCACGGGCAATCACGAAAAAATCCGCGTTCCGCCTTGTCGTGATGGCAGCCTCGATCTTGCCCTGGAATTCTTCAATGCGCAGTAGTTCCTGGCGTCCATCGGCAGCAAGGCTTGTTACCTTGGGAAAGGTCTTGTCCTCGATAACGACGGCGCTGGCACCGGCCCGCTCGTATTCGGTGACGGCTTGGATGACATTGATGGCATTGCCATATCCGGTATCAATATCGGCGACGATCGGTAGCGTCGTGCGCCCGGCGATCGCCCGCAGCATATCCAGATGCTGGGTCATCGAGATCAGGCTCATGTCCGGCAGGCCGTAAAGCGCCGACAATTCGAAGCCGGAGGCCCACAAGCCATCAAATCCGGCCTCCTCTGCGAGGAGCGCTGAAAGCGGGCTATGGGCGGCCATGATGTGGACAAGACCGGTCTCGGCCATGCGGGCGCGGAGGCGTTTGGCGGGGGACATCGCAAAAGATCCTTCAGGACAAGGCAGCGCAGGCGGCGATGATGCGGTCGCAGGCGCGGGTGAGCTCCTCGAGCGAAGCGGCATAGGAGATGCGGATATAGGGCGGGGCCATGAAGCCACTGCCGGGCACAACAGCCACGCCGAAGCCGTCGAGCAGGTACATGGCAAAATCGATATCGGTTTCGATCACCTTGCCGTCCTGCGTGCGCTTGCCGATGACGCCCGCACAGGAGGGAAAAACATAGAATGCACCATCTGGGACGCGACACGAAAGCCCCTTGGCCTGGTTCAGTTTCGCAACAACGTGGTCGCGGCGCTGCACAAAAGCCTTCGCGAATTCCCCGATATGATTTCGGCCGCCAGACAGCGCTTCAACGGCGGCATATTGCGATATCGAACTGGTGTGCGAGGAGGTCTGGCCCTGGATAAGATTCATGGCCTTGATCAGAGCCAACGGTCCCGCGCCATAGCCGACCCGCCAGCCGGTCATTGCGTCAGCCTTGGACACGCCGTTGACTGTCAGGGTGCGCGCGTAAAGATCCGGCGCGACCGCGGCCATAGTGGCAAAGTCGACGTTATAGGTGAGCTTTTCATAAATGTCGTCAGAGAGCACATGGACGTGGGTATTTCGCCGCAACACCGCAGCGAGCGCGAGCAGCTCGCTTCGACTATAGACCGCGCCCGTTGGATTGCACGGTGAGTTTAGCATCAGCCACTTCGTGCGTGGCGTGATCGCCGCTTCCAACGCCTCAGGGCGCAGCTTGAACCCGAGGAACTCATCGCAGGCAACGAGGACTGGCCTACCGCCAGCGAGCGCCACCATATCGGGATAGGAGACCCAGCACGGGGTGGGGATCACCACCTCGTCGGAGGGATTAAGGCTCGCGAACAGCGCGTTGAAGACGACCTGCTTGGCGCCACAACCCACTGTGATCTGGTCAATAGCGTATTCGAGCCCGTGATCGCGCTCGAAGCTCGTGCGGATCGCCTCGCGCAGCGGCTTGATACCGGCGACGGCCGTATATTTGGTTCGCCCGTAGCGGATTGCCCGGATACCAGCTTCGCCAATCGCGGATGGCGTGTCGAAATCCGGCTCGCCCTGGCTAAGCGTGATCACATCGACACCCTGATCGCGCAATTCGGCTGCGCGAGCCGTCATGGCCTTGGTTTCCGAGGGACGGACGACGTTGAGTCGTTCTGCGATGAAAGACACGATGGAGTGACCTGCGAAGGTTGAAGACGCCCTTTGATGGCTTCTACGCGCTGGCAAAGCTGCTAACAAAACGTGCGATCGCGTTTGTTCGCTGTAATGATCGCAAGCTGCGATGCTTTTCCTGACGCCGCCGGCGGCGGCGTTCTCGCAAGGCGCGCCTGACCCCAGCGAAGACAAGCATGATGTCGGCGTACCGTGAAATGATTCTGCCCAACTACCCAGAAACATCTCGGGTCAGATAGAACAATCGGCGAAGCGAGATAATGGCAGCCCCGGTTAGTGGAAAAAAATGCGCGCCCCCCGCGAAAGAGCAGTGCTGAGGCAGCTCTGTTTTCGAACGAACTCGATTAGGGCTCGCGAGACCTCAAAACGAACCGCTATTAGCCTCCGGCGGTCGCGGCATCGCATATTGAGGGAGCAAGCATCGAATAATTCGATCGATGTCATGCAGTTGTAGCACTCAGAGTCTTCAAGCTTGGCGGTCTCTCATCAACGAGATTGATGATCTGCTCGCTGCGCTTGCGCAAGATTGTCACTCCAACGGGGAAATAACGCGGTGGCATCCGTTTCAATCGAACGCATCAACAAGAACTACGGGCAGACGCCTGTCTTGCGTGGTGTTTCGCTGTCGATAGTGGACGGTGAGTTCCTTACGCTGTTGGGGCCGTCGGGATGTGGCAAATCAACGCTGCTGCGTATCCTCGCGGGACTTGAGACGCAGGACGCCGGATCAATTTCGATTGGCGAGCGCGTGGTGGATGGACTGCGGCCGAAGTGCCGCGACGTCGCGATGGTGTTCCAGTCATACGCTCTCTATCCGCACATGACCGTTGCATCGAACATGGCTTTGCCGCTGCGGATGCGCCGGCTGTTGGGCTTGCAGCGTCTTCCCGTTCTCGGTCGCCTGTTTCCGGGAACCTCTCGGACTTCGGCCGAGATCGACCTGGAAGTCACCCGAACAGCCAAGTCCCTCGGCATCGGTCACCTGTTGTCGCGCAAACCGGGGCAACTCTCCGGCGGCCAGCGCCAACGCGTGGCCGTTGGCCGGGCGATGGTCCGCCATTCGGCCGTCTTCCTGATGGACGAGCCGCTGTCCAATCTCGATGCCAAGCTGCGTGTGCAGATGCGCGCCGAAATCAAGGAACTGCACCGGCGGCTCGGAGCGACCTTCGTGTATGTCACCCATGACCAGGCCGAAGCCATGACGCTCTCGGACCGTGTGGCGGTCATGCTCGAGGGCGAGTTGCTGCAGGTCGCTCCGCCGCACGACATTTATGCCGATCCCGACGATCGGCGCATCGCAGAGTTCGTCGGATCGCCCAAGATCAACATGCTCAACGGCGTGGTGCGTGAACGTGGTCTGATGGATGCGGCCGGATCGACGCTGACGGTGGAAGCCGATGCGCTCCCCGGCACGCCTCTCACGATTGGCATTCGTCCGGAAGCTCTTCATCTCACTGACCACGGTGCTCAGGGCGTTCTGACGGGTTTAGTGCGCATGATTGAGCACATGGGGTCCGATCTTTTCGTTCATCTCGATCTGGCAGGCAGCGAATTGCCGTTCGTCGCAAGGCTGCTGGCGGAACGCGCGCCGCATATCATGCCCGGCCAGACCTTGCATCTTCGCGTGCAGCCCGACCGTGTTCTGCTGTTCACGCGGGACGGGCGGCGTTTGCGCCGGGGCGCTGAGCCGGTCCCGACGCCCGTCACGCCGATCCGGGAGACCGCGGGATGAGCGAGCCTCTTGGTCTTTCCGGCGCCTCCGCTAAGCAGCCCATGCTCAGTGGAGTGCCGTTCCCGGGCGCCTCGCTGGCTCGTAGCCGAGCCTTTGCAGAAGCGCTGGCGGTCTTGATGCTGGCCGGCCCGGCCGTCTTCCTTTTACTTGTATTGTTCTTCCTGCCTGTCGTTGCCGTCTTCGTCATCGCGCTTACCGATTGGCGGTTCGGCGCGAGTTCACTTTCCCTGGTCGGCCTCGCGAACTTCCGTGAGGTGTTCGCGGACGCAAATTTCAGGGCCTCGCTCGCCAACACGCTCATCTACGCTTCGATCGTCGTACCCGGAACCGTTGTCCTCGGTCTTCTGGTCGCGCTTCTTATCGAAAGCGGAAAGTCCTGCCGTGCCTTTTACCGTGCGATCCATTTCCTACCATTCATGGCGACACTCACGGCCATGGCGATCGCTTGGGAGGCGCTGCTGCATCCGACCTTCGGGCTCGTCAATCAAACGCTAGCCGCAATCGGACTGCCGACCGCCAGCTGGCTGCGCGACGAGAATACGGTCCTGCCGGTACTCGCCGTCATCGGCATCTGGCAGAATCTCGGCTACGCCATGGTATTGTTTCTCGCCGGTCTTAAGAGCATCCCGCAGGATCTCTACGATGCTGCCGATGTCGACGGTGCTGATATTTGGCATGATCGGTTGCGCACTGTGACGCTGCCGATGCTGGGGCCGGTCACGATGTTCGTGGTCATCGTCGTTGCGCTGCGTGCATTCGACACCTTCGAGACCGTGAAAGTGCTGACCCAAGGCGGGCCCGGTCACGCCTCGGAGGTCCTGCTTTACACGCTCTATCGCGAGAGCTTCGAATACTTGCGTACCGGATATGGCGCCGCCGTCGCGGTCGTTTTTCTCACCATCGTGGTGACGCTTACCCTCGTTCAAACCCGCTTCATGGACGCGAAAGTGCACTATCAATGAGCGCGACGATCTCCGCCAATCGCTTGTCGCTGCCCGCGGCTGTTCTTCGGCACCTGGTGCTGCTCGCTACCGGAACGCTCGTTCTCCTTCCTTTCATATGGATGGTGTCGCTGTCGATCAAGCCGCCGGGTGAGATCTTTCGCGCGTCGTTCGCCTTCTGGCCTGAACAGCTATATGCAGTCGAGAACTATACCAAAGCGCTGAGCGAGGCGTCGCTGCCGCGCTGTGTCGCCAACGGTCTCATGGTCTGCACAATGATTCTGACGGCTCAGATACTCCTCTGTGCCCCCTGTGCCTACGCGCTTGCCAAACTTCGCTTTGCTGGACGCGACTTCCTCTTCGGGATGGTTCTGGTAGGGCTGCTCCTGCCGCGCCAAGTGCTGTCACTGCCACTATTTGTTCTTGGCCATCAGCTCGGCATCCTCAATACCTACGCGGCGCTCATCCTCCCCTACGTGGTGTCGCCCTTCGGTATCTTCCTGCTTCGGCAATTCTTCAAGACCATTCCAGATGACGTGGTACATGCGGCGCGGCTCGACGGGCTTTCTGAACTCGCCATTGTCTGGAGGATCATGGTGCCGATGGCACTGCCGGCTGTCATAGCGTTCTCAATTTTCTCAGTGGTCAGCCATTGGAATGATCTGTTCTGGCCGCTCATCGCGGTGCGCGACCAGTCCCTTATGCCGCCGCCGCTCGGCATCATGGCATTCAAAAACGAGGAGGCTGGCAATGACTATGGTCCTCTTATGGCCGCATCTACGCTCGTCGTGCTGCCCCTCGTCATCGCCTTTCTTGCCGCACAGAAATGGTTTGTTGAAGGGATCACCGGGGGAGCCGTGAAGTAGAGATGTCGATGCCCTTGACACGCAGAGAAACCCTTGGCGCCGCCGCTGCGGCGATCGGTATGGCGACGTTGCCGCCGTCGCACGCGGCGGCGTCTAAGTTGATTTTGAAGGTCAGCACCCCCATCGGCTCTTATCAGAAGATGCTTCGTGAATTGGCTTCGCGCTTCACCTCTGCCAATCCAGAGATTGTTGTCGAGTTCACTGCCAAGGGCGAAAACTGGGATCCTTTGCTCCAAGCCACGCTGCGCGACGGTTTGATCAACGATCTTCCTGATGGAACGTGGCAGTCTTTGACCTACGCGCCATTGCTCGCCCGGCGCGGCTATGCTCAGTCCCTTGACCCCGTCGCCGGTGGCAGCGCCGCCTTCGCCGAACTCGGCCTGTCAAGTGCGCTGATGGAGGCGGTATCGGCCGCCGGAGGCGTCTACGCCTTGCCGTTTGGCACCACGGTTCCGGTCATCTACTACAACATGGACCTCCTGAAACGGGCTGGCTACACCTCCGTCAACCCGCCCTCTACATGGGAGGAGATTATCGCGTTGGGTGTGAAGGTCGCGGCGCTCGACCGTACCATTGATGGTGGCTTCGTCGAGTACGACGCCTCCAACGCCTGGATGTTTCAGAACCTTATTGCCATTTTTGGCGGACGAATGATGAAGTCCGACTGGAGGGAGATCGCTTTTGAGACGGCTGAAGGCTTAAGGGCATTAGAGCTCGTGTGGCGCTTTGGAGACGCGAGCACCGTCGATATGACACGCGAACAGGCGCGCCAAGCGTTCAACGCCGGCGCTTGCGGCATCCTAGTCCGCTCGGCAAGCGGCATCACATCGGTCGCCAAGGCAGCCGACGGGCGGTTCGACCTAAGGGTGGGCCAGTTGCCAGTTCCCGCCGTCGGCGGTCGGCTGGTCGGCGCTGGCCATGGCTTTGTGATGTTTACAAAAGAGAGGGAACGGCAGCAGGGGCTGTGGACGTTCTTTCGCTTCGCCGCTGGCCCGGAAGGCCAGATGATCCTTGCCCGGCACACTGGCTACATGCCGGTCAACCTCATGGCGCTTAAGGATCCAGCGTTCCTGAACCAGTACCTCACCATCAATCCCTATCACAGGGCGATCCTTGAGCGGTTGGCAATCACGACAGACCAGAGTTCGTTCGCGAGCGACAACGCGGTCAAGATCACCGACATGATGACTGAGTTCATGAGGCAGGTGCTTGTGCATCGGACGAAACCCGAGGCCGCGCTCGCAGCGATGGCCGAGCTGACCCGCAAATTGCTCAACGCCTGACCTGTCGCTGACTTGCTCGCAAGATATACCCATGACCTCCGGGCTTCGATCCACTGCCGTCTTCCTGAACAAGAGCGGCATCTACCCCAGAAATTTCGCCGTCTTTGACAAGAGCCTTATGGGTGCGGTTCGGCGGCTTCTCGCGGACTTTGAACCAAACCACCATCGGCGCACCGGTTCTGCTGGCAGCGTCGTTCCTTCTGAGTCAACCCATGTGATGCTGCCTATCTAGGAGAGAAAAATGCCCAAACTATTGAGTGTAGCGCAGGTCGAACAATATCGTTCCGAGGGGTTCGTGTGCCCAGTTGACGCTCTTTCGGCGCAGGAGGCGGCTGAGTTCTTGGCGCGCATGGAGAATCTCGAAAGCCGGGAACCAAATCTATGGGCACGATCGAAGATAAAGCCGCATTTGCTGATGATGTGGCTCAATGATCTTATGAGGAATGCGAGAATCTTGGATGCGGTCGAAGACGTCCTTGGGCCAGACATCATGGCATGGGCTACCGGCCACTTTGATAAAAAGCCTCATGATCCGAGTTTTGTAAGCTGGCATCAGGATGGGACGTATTGGGGGCTTTCTGAACCAAGCGTTGTTACGGCTTGGGTCGCGTTGACGCCCAGCAACCGCGAAAACGGATGCATGCGGGTAATCCCTGGCAGTCATCACCAGGGCCAATTGCCTCATAGAGACACCGAGGATAAAAACAATCTATTGAGTCGAGGCCAAGATGTTGAGGTCAAGGTCGATGAAGCCGAGGCCGTCGATTTGGAGCTTCAGCCTGGCCAAATATCACTTCATCACACCATGCTCATTCACGGCTCAAAGCCGAACACTTCTGACACGCGCCGGTTAGGGATCACCATTCGATACGTCGCGGCGCATGTCAGCCAGAGGAGCGCGTTTAAAGATAGCGCGACCCTGGTTCGCGGAACCGATACGTATCGGAATTTTGTCGCCGAGCCACGTCCGCACCGCGACTTTGATCCGGAGGCTGTTGAATTCTATAACGCGATCGTCGCCGAAAGCCGCAAACGCAAGGATGCAATTGCCGCTTCCCACCAGAGCCGGCAAGAGCTGCTCAAATCAACAACCTTGCTCTGAGCCCCACCGCCACGGCAGTCCCGGTCACCTCGAGGGCGGCCGCATCAGCTTGCGTGGCGCGCTAGCGCATCTCCTAACCGATGTGTTTGAGCGCGCTGCTCAAGGACCAGGATAACCACATTCCGATCTCTGTTCTCCTCAAGGGTCTTGAAGATAGAAAAATCGGCGAGCATTGCGCACGGTTACAACGTGTTCGTTGAAGCTAAAACAACGTTGTCGGATGAGGAAAGCCGTATCTCAGATCGAGAGCTTCAAGATGCGCCGACATTGTGATGCCACAGCCATCTGACCAGCCGAGGAATCGGATCACTGTTTTGTCGCGAATGTCACCTCGGTAACGTGCGGCTGACGCAGCAGACCGTCCTGCGAGTGTCGCTCAAAGATCTCGGTCAGCTTTTTGGTAGTGGCTTGTTCACCGATCGCCACGGCCGATCGTTGAATGAGGCTGGAAGAGAAACTCAGTGCCAGGAAGTGTGGAAGGCTCGTATCAAAATCCCAATTCCAATGCCGCACCTTCACGTTCTCGAATCTGAGATCAGTATAGAGCTCGCTATAAAAATTGATCGTTGAGTACGTTCCGGCCGCCGTGGTGAAAGTCCCCCTGCGGTACTCCGGAATGCACTGTTCGACAAAATCGTGATATTCCGAAAGTGCGGGACTATCCAAGTACCGGTGCCGATTGTGAACAAGCGCCAAGAGTCCGCCTGGAAGCAATATGCGCGCGACCTCGTTGTAGAACGCAAGTCTATCAAAGCGATGGGCTGCCGTAGCTGTCGTAACGGCAGACACAGATCTGTCCGGAAATGGTAACCGCTCCGCTGGTGAAATGCGGAACTTGATTTGCAGTTCGCGAGGCGTTGACTTGACCGCGACATGAGCCATGTCCGCGTTCGGCTCGATGCCGATAATGGAGAGCCTTCTTTTGGCTTCTGAGGCGAGCGCTCTTGTAAAGATTCCCGTACCGCTTCCCACGTCCACAATATCGGCGTCCAGGCGGTGGTGAATGGCGTAATCAATGATGATCTTTGCGATTTCGCCGGGATAGCCTGGCCGATAAAGGTCATAGTTCCTTCCCTCGCCGGCGAACTCGGACCATGGGGTCTCAAAATTGGGAATGGTTGTTGCCATCGTAACGTTCGCAAAAAGGATCGCTGTGAGTGCTTTTTATGGTCGCTGACTGCCGCTACCGTTGTTGGGCGTTGGTCGTGATTGGCGACGACCCCGAGTTCCTGTCCGAAATCTCGTAAAGAGAGGAGGGACGGCGAAGGAATCGCCAGCCCGCGCGACAACGCCTCGATCCCTTCCGGAATCAGTACAGGAGCCATTGGGCGCCTGGAACGAAGGTTGGATAACAGGCGGGATCGACCTGAAGGGGGATGCCGAAGCCCCGGACAATATTGCGCGTCTTTTTGTGCGTCGACGGCAGACCGAATCTAGAAGTTCAACTACTAAGCGCGTCGCGAGCCATTTGGCCGGGTTTGCGATGAGAGGTGCAACCATCCAACTCGCCGTTCCAACCGCCTGCATCGTCGAGAAACTGGGGCCTGCAGCAAAAATGCCCTTAAGTTGAGAGGCCGAGGAGTTATCGAAATCCAAGATGCACCAGCTGCGTTCGATCCGATAGACGGGAGGAGGTGCGACGTTCGTCAATCCCTTGGTGACACGGGTTGGTCGTCTGGATCAAATACCAGCGTTGGTGGTTGACCGGGCGCGAATTATTGCATTCGCTATATGATTTCGCTGGAGGCGCAACTAAGCCTGAAACAATGGAGGCGTTGGTTGCTGCAACTTAGAAATATACGCGTTTGATCGATCTATGCGGTCCGCATGCTGGATCCTGTTGTGCTGCTAGCAGCCCCCGGTGGCGCATTGAGGATCGTTGGGTGGGTTGGCCACCAATCACGTTAGTCGATTGGACGGCCCGACTTTCTCGCAGTGGAATGTCAGGGCGGCGGGCCGACGCTGATACATGGCTTGCTCGCTGCCCGGCAACTGCCAGCTGACCGTCGGGCTAGGCGTAGTCCGCTCAGAATCTAAGTGTAACAGATTTCTTACGTCGGATCTGCCGCTTCCACCCGCGATCACTAGCAACGCAGTCGGTTTCTCAAGCAGCGAAGTCGAACCGCGTGACGTCCAGTTCCTACGTCATCCATCGTCAAACACGATTGTAGCGATCGCACTATTCGATGTCCTGACGTCAAATGATTGTTCTCCAGTGATACCGGTCCTGCGACGGGGTCCAGGAAGGATAGGGGACAATGATATTCTCAAATACGAGCTTCGGCTCACATCGAAGGATCAAACGGGCGGTACTGACTTCAACGGCAGGCTTGGTTGCATTGGGTGGGGCACAGGCCGCTGACCTACCCATGAAGGCCAAAGCGGTCGAGTACGTGAAGGTTTGCTCACTGTATGGCACCGGATTCTATTACGTGCCTGGCTCTGACACCTGCATCAAGCTGGGTGGCTTTGTGCGCGCTGACACGGTGCTGGACAGCTCCAGTTTTGTCATGACACCTGTTTCCGGTCCCGCTGGTGCCAATAATCGCTTGAGCGGCGCTTACACCGCTCGTGCTCGCGTCGACTTCACGATGGATACGCGCACGGCGACTGAGTACGGCTTGGTCCGTACCTTCTTCGAAACGACTCTTAACTGGGCGTCAGGCAGCTACAGTGGTGCTGGAAATGGCTCCACTGTCTACCAATCCCTCGGCGGCAATGCGGCGCCTGCCAATGCAGGTGTGGGCAATGTTGGCTATGGTTCGGTCGGCGTCTACTTCGCGTTCATTCAGTTTGCTGGGTTCACCATAGGGAAGGCGGTCTCCCAGTACAGTTCTCCTTGGGTGCAATATCCGGCCGGCAACTTTGACGGCCTTCCGGGGAGCGGCGGTAACAACACAGGTGTCAACCAGTTTACATATACTGCCGACTTTGGTCAGGGCGTTACGCTGACGGCTTCATTGCAGGATCCGACCGCCTACTATCAGAGGAATATCTGGAACACATCCTATGCAACGGCTGCGGGTATTGAGACCGGCGTTTATGGTTCGTCGAGTTTCGCTGGCACCATGGCGCCTGATATTGTTGGCATGATGCGCGTTGACCAGGCGTGGGGTCTGTTCCAGGCCTCGGTCGCAGCCCACAACAATCATGCTGCATACTATGGCGCAGACGAAACGTCTGGACACGCCGCTGATAAATGGGGATGGGCCGGTCAGTTGGCGTTGTCGGTCAAGAATGTCCCGACCGGTGTCGGTGACACGATCAACTTGCAAGCGGCCTACGCCAACGGCGCGATCAACTTTGGCATCAACGAAAACATTCCAGCCTCGTGGGCAATGTACGGCAATTCTGGCAGAGCTGGCGCCTATCAAAGCTTGGGCCTCGCGGGCATCGCAGATGCCATCTACTCCGGCACAGCGGCAGCAACGGGTACCGCTCTACAGCTGACCACGACGTATGGCCTCAATGCAGGCTATACCCACAACTGGAATCCGTACTGGAACACTGGCCTCTATGGCGGGTGGGCTGCTGTCCGTTACACCGACGCGGCCAAGGCTCAGATCTGCGGTAGCTCTGGCATGGCCGCGCTCGGCCTGACGGGCGCCTGCAATTCCGATTTCAACATCGCAGGCGTCGGTACAATCACGCGCTGGTCGCCTGTCGCGAACCTGACATTTTCGGCTGAGCTCGACGCCACGTTCCTCGATCAGAAGTACTCCGGCACGATCAAAGCGCCGGCGGCCGCGGCTGTCGGCAAGCCAGCAGCCGTGTATGAGCTCAAGAACCAGAGCGCGTTGGTGGGGCTTCTACGCGTTCAGCGCAATTGGTGAGGGCCCATCAAACAACTGGAGAAGGGGAATTCCTTCATAAATCCTGGCAAGGTCCGCCGCATCGATCGAGCACGCTGCTGCCTGATTCCAGCGCCCTCTTGCCGTACGTTTCCTCCCAAACTTGGGCCACTCTTTCGGAGTGGCCTTTTCTTGGAGGATATCTCGGGCCGCCCGTGAGTTCGGGCAGGCCGCGATGGGTATAGAATTCACGCAGGATCGAATTCTTCGGCTGCATCGGTGATGGTGCATGCCGCAGGGAGGCCATGCCAGGCACTGGCATTGCAAACGGCATATCGAACGTGTCGGATTCCGAAGTTCTGCCAGTACAGCAAAGCGGGCTGTTCTGGTGACGGCATGGCCGAGCCACTACCCGTATTTCTCAGAACGAATTGGAGTGCGGCTTGTAACCCAACTTTGGACGATCAGGGCTCGAGTTCCACGCCACCGATCGTTTCCAGCCTGCGATCAAGGCGCTGGATCTGCGGCTCAATCCAGCACGGACGAATTCTGCCGATATAGCCGTCAACGGTCGATGACGAACGCCACCCGGCTGGCGGCATAAGCGGTCTGGCCGAAGGAGATCAGACGCTCCTGGGCGTCGATATTGATGACATCCGTCTGCAGCACATACTCCGTCGTTGGGATCTTCAATCGTTCGACTTCAATGGTCGTTGGCGGGCGCGATCGCATGCGGATCGATTTGCGTTGATAGTCGTTCACGCCGAGCTTCTTCAGAACCGCCGAGGTGGACAAGATGGCATCGGCACCCCGCGCCGCCTTTTCAAAGGCTTGACCGGCGTGGGGGAGCAGCCTTTCGGGAAAGTAACTTGGCCCATAGCTGATCGGCACGCCATCAGCTTCGCTCAATGTGGTCACCACGACCACACGTTCACCATCACGCAGCCCAAGTGCAGCACATACCGGGGGCGAGGCCGCGGCTTGTTCGATCGAAATCAGCCTGCGGGTGGGCTGCTTTCGGTTCTCAAGAATATTTTCCTCGAAATACTTCCGTTTCTCGAAATGGTAATTGATCGGATCCCGGGAAACGAACGTTCCGCGGCCCTGCTCCATGCTGACCACGCCCTCGTTTTCGAGGTGCGACAGAGCGCGCAGCACCGTCAGGCGATTGACGCCGAATCTGGCTGCGATCGCCAGCGCCGAAGGCAGCCGCCCTCCAGGTGCCAGGGCGCCGCGATGGATGTCGTCGACGATGGAGTCCACGATCCGCCGCCACATGCTGATGCCTTCCACTGTCCGTTTCGCCATGTGCAGATCTGGTCCTCCCGCATAATGCCGGATTTGACAGGCAACGTTGATGCCAACGTCGTTGGGCTGATCCGCTAGATCATTAGCCTCCGCCCATAAGGCTTGGCTGCGCACCAACCTCCACAATGGTCTCGGCGATCGCCCTGAGACCGGCGGCAAGCTCGTCACGCGTTTCCGGCGATCCAAAGCAGACCCGCGCCGCGTCGGGCACCGGCCCGCCATCGGCCACGAAAGGGGCCGCGTCGCCGGCGAGCACGCCCCGAGCCTTGAGGTGAGCGTGGAATGCCTCGCGCTGTCCCGTGGGGAGCTTCAGCCAACCGTGGATCGCGCCAGGCGGAGAGGCGAAATCGAGGCCGGCGAGTGCGGAGATGGCCATGGCGTGGCGGCCGGCGGCCTCTAAGCGGACTGCCTCGAACAGCCGCGTGGCCATGCCACTTTCCATCCAATGTGAAACCACCGCAGCCGTGATCGGTGCCGCCATCCAGAAGGTGGAGCGCACCCCAGGCCAAAAGGCTCGCTTGGCCTCAACGTCGGAAGGGGCGGCCACATAGGCGAAGCGCAGGCCCACGGTGAAGCTTTTGCCGAGTCCCAGAATATACCAACTGATGTCAGGCGCGAGCGCGGACATCGGCGGCGGTGTGTCCGCAGGCAAAGCGCTGTAGATGTCGTCCTCCACGATCGTGAGGCTGTGGCGCCGGGCAATCTCGATGATCTCGTGCCGGCGGGCCAACGGCATGACGACGGTCGTGGGATTCTGCAGGGTGGCGAGGCAATACAGGGCTTTGGGCTTCAGGCGCCGGCAGATCTCGTCAAGCGCGGCTGGGATCATACCGTCCGCGTCGCAGGCCACGGATTCGGTGCGGAATCCGTACTGCCGCGCGATGGCGGGGACCGCGGGATAGGTGAGCGGTTCGGTGAGCAGGGTATTGCCGGGCCGCATGATCGCGGGATAAATCATGTTCATGGCGCTGAGCGTGCCATTGGTGAGCACAACCCGCTCCGGAGCCGGCGCCTTGCCTAAACGGCGTGCCAGCCATTCCCCGCCCTGGATGCGATCCCTTTCCGTCCCCATGAAGCGATGGGTGCGCGTGAGGGCAGTGAAGTCCGTCTCACCGAGAAGGTCGCTCAGCGCGGCCCGGAACGCCTGGTTGGTCTCTGGTACGGGTGGCGGAAGGTTACGGCCGAGATCGGCGACGACGCTCATGCGGGCTCCAAGGGTTTGATGGAAAATCCATAAATTCAACATAGCGAAAAATGATCTATACCACTAGACCTTTTATGCAGAACCCCTATAGTTTGGCAGTAGACAGGGAATGGCAGGCATGGCGGGCAG
Organism: Bradyrhizobium sp. INPA03-11B; assembly: GCF_040446015.1. Lineage (NCBI taxonomy): Bacteria > Pseudomonadati > Pseudomonadota > Alphaproteobacteria > Hyphomicrobiales > Nitrobacteraceae > Bradyrhizobium > Bradyrhizobium sp. INPA03-11B. The sequence goes on along the minus strand of NZ_JASGSR010000073.1, from coordinate 18,981 downwards.
CTCAAAATACGAGGATCGCGTATTGGATCGAGGGGCCATGACCCAAGAGGCCCGTGAACTGCCGCCGATGAAAACCGGACGCGATCGCACTCAACCAGCACAGGTTCGATTCTGACATCCGCGCGGCGGCGCTCGAGCGCGCGGCAAGCTTCGCGCCACAGCGCGATCGTCTCGTCGAGGATTTTCTGCCCGCGGCAAATAAAACCGTAAAGCGGATCGAGGCCGACCGCTGATCTATCAACATTCTTTAAGGAAAGAACATGAGCCTGCCTGCGCCTTACGCCTCGCTGAATGGAAGGATCGTTTCCTGGCCGCAAGCCACGATGCATGTTTTCAGCCCGGCGGCGAAATACGGCCTCGGAGTCTTCGAGGGGGTGCGGGCCTACTGGAGCGAGGAGCAGGGGCGCCTCCTCCTGTTTCGGATGGAGGATCATCTGCGCCGCCTGGCCTATAGTCACAAGGCGGTGCGCTTCGACATTCCCTTCTCGGCTCAGGAACTGACGGGGCAGACCGTGGACCTGCTCAAGGCCTGCGCCTACCGGGACAGCACCCATATCCGGATCATGAGTTACCTGGACGGCCAAGGAGACATGACAGTAACGGGGCCGATCGGCACCGCGATCACGGCGCTGGCTCGGCCTGTGCCCAAGGCAGTGATCGATGGCGTCCAGGCCCAAGTGAGCTCTTGGGTGCGGATTCCGGACCGGGCCATGCCGGCCCGCATCAAGGCTAACGCCAACTACCACAACTCGCGACTGGCACACATGCAGGCCATAGCAGACGGCTACCAGCAGGCACTGTTGCTAAACGAGCAGGGCAATTTGGCCGAGGCCCCCACCTCAACGCCATTCATCATCCGCAACGGCGTGGTGGTGACGCCGCCGCTCAGCGCAGACGTGTTGGAAAGTATCACCCGCGATACCATCCTCAAGCTCGCCCGCGAAAGTATCGGCTTGCCGGTCGAGGAGCGGGCTGTGAACCGCTCCGAGCTTTATGCGGCCGACGAGGCCTTCCTGGTTGGGACGGGAGCCGAGGTGACGCCGATTCTCGGCATCGATCGGCTCCCAGTGGGCGATGGGAAGGCTGGGCCCGTGGTCAGAGCATTTCAAGCGGCCTACTTCGACCTCGTCCACGGGCGCGCAAATCTCTGGCCGAACTGGCTGACGCCCGTGGAAGTTTAGCATGGCATCTCCCCTCGCGCCCGAACACGCACGACGCCGACCAGCCACGGGCGCTATCACTCATCTGATTTTCGGTAGCAAAACGCTCGTCAAAATGCGGCTTATGGTCAGCGGAAGTGTCGATCGCATCGCCGCAAGCGTGCTGCTGAGAGCTTCTGACAAACGTGCGAAGGCAAGCTCAGAGATAACTTCGCCTAGATGCTTATCTTCATTCCAAGGTGTTGAATGAGATCGCTACAGACGTGTCTGTCTGTCACATTTCCAACCGGCACTTCCAGGTTCAGATTTCCAGGGATCGCGTTCGAGCTCTCAGAGGCTTGCAATCTACAAACATCCTCGTGCTCCTGAACATCGGCCACCGTTCAAGAGCCCCGCGAGGATCTTTTAGGCCGTCAACAGGGAGCATCTGAACACATGCCATCAAAAAACAGGAGTCCGCCACGAGGCATACGCGCCATCCTTGCCGATGACGACCGCCCGGTAGATCTCTATCAGCCGTTGCGTTATGGCTCCAACTCGACCGCTCCCAACAGGTGTACGGTCTATGGACGTCACCGGCGTGATTTCGGCACCGGTACCGCAATGGAATACTTCCTCGGCGAGGATCAGTTCAGTTCGATCGACATCGCGCTCAACAGTCTGTAGCCGAAGATATTGGCGTGCTAATTCGATAACGGTTTGGCGCGTAATCGACTCTAATATGTCGTTGGTTCCGCTCGGCGTGATCAGTTGACCATCACGAAGGATGAACACGCACGTCGCGGGGGCCTCGGCCAGCTTTCCTCTTGAATTGAACAGGAACGCGACATCGTAGCCATCCCGCCGGGCCTGCATGATAGCCAATCGAGCGTTATGATAGTTTGCGTTGCATTTAATGCGCGCGGGCATGACGTTGTCTGGCATGCGCATCCAGGAACTAATCTGAGCCGAAGCGCCTTCGATCGATTGCTGCGCGGACTGCCGTGGCAGCGCCGTGATCGCGGTTCCTACGGGACCCGTTGCCCCCATCTCGCCAGATCCGTCGATGAAAGCCATCATCCGGATATGCACGGTCGCACGAAACGCATTTGCGCGACACAAGCGAACGAGTGCCTCGGTCAACTCTTCTGGAGATGGCCCTTGATCGAACCGCATCGCCTTTTGCGAGAAAGCAAACCGGTCAAGGTGCTCCGCGAGACGAAAGAGGTACATTTGCTCCGCCTCTTCATTCCAATAGCCGCGTATTCCTTCGAAAACACCTATGCCATACTTTGCCACGGGGGAGAATACATGTACCTTCGCGTCATTCCAGGGAACGATTTGACCGTTGAGATATGCAAATTGTGCGGTCGACATCCATCTTCACCTATAACGACACAGCTACTGCCGCGACTTCGCGCTTGATGGGCACGTCAGGCTGCCAACACCATCGTCGATCATGCTCGATGGCGATCACCGACTTCGTCATACTCCCCTCCGGATGTCGGGAGCATGCGGGATGCCCATAGGGGGATGCTCATAGTAAGGCTCTCCTTGGTCGTGTGAAACTCCCATTTGATTGCGCTGTCGGTCGGCTCGGGCCCGCCGTTGCGGCTGGCCTGCGCATTGCTTTGCGTCGCGCTAGGACCCGTTCAGTCGAGTGCCCTCGATGCGAGGATCGTCGAAGCGGCCAAGGCGAAGATGGTAATCGCGACGTACGTAGCCGCATTCGGCGATGACACACGGATAGATGAGACGTGCAATCCTGCAAGTACGAGAAAAAGGCCGAGCGTAAGAGTTACGAATAGCTCACTCGGAAAGAGCGGTCGGACAACAAAAGCGGCGGCCATTACGGGAATGTCGTACGATAACGGCAAGCCGAAGAAACGCCCATCGGCTGATTTGCCGAAGTTCGCAAAATAGCTGAGCCTAACCGCCCCCGCCACCAGCAAGACGGTTGAGGTTATCAGGGCAAGGAGCGACGCGTGGCTGAGCTGAATTATGATTGCTGCAGGCAAGACCGCTCCGTAGATCATGTCGGCGAAGCCGTCGAGGCTCTTTCCCATCTTGGCAATGTCTGGGTCGCGATTCCCTGTGCGAGCTGCCACGATCCCATCGAGGTGATCGGACAGGACGGCCCAAAGAGCTACCGACACGGATAGCTCGAGGTGTTCGGAGAAGGCGAGGAATAGGCTGGCGGAAGAAAAAACAAGGCCGCCGGCTGTGATGGCGTTCGCCGGATCCCAAAGGTATTTTAGCATTGGTGCCTCACTAATGCAGCGGGTCATACGATTGGCCGGGGGCACTCGCTCGTATGAAAATGCGCTCTGCGATGCGCAGATCCTCGGTGCTGTCGATTTCGTACCAGCTGATATCATCGCATCGCGCCGCTGCGAGCTGCAGGCCGCGCCTTTCCACCAGATAGCTAAGAAGCTCCTCGGTGTAGGCCTGCGTAGCTCCGCACCCAATGATATCGTCCAGGGCTGGAACGATCGTCGCCTTGAGGGTCGACGCCGAAAATCGTAGCAAGTTCATGGTCTTGAAAAGCCGTGGGCCATCCGTGACAAGGTTGGCCGCCGTTTGCTTCATGCGGAAGCTCGTGATGAAGCCGTTATCCGACAAAAGAACTGCAGACCCTTCCATCAATTCCTCGAAGGGAGCTACTGCAGCTGCATCGGTCGCTGGGCCGATCAGACGGCGCAATGCATCTTGCTCGAAGAAGACGTCTGCCTCGAGAAGAAAGCAGTCTCCAGAAAGAAGCGCATCACGCGCCAGCCACAGGGAATAGGCGCTGCCGGTGCGATCGAAAACTGTCGATTCGACATAGTTGATCTCAAGCCCGCTGAAGCGGCTTCCGCAAGCATATTGAATGGCGTCCTTGCGGTAGCCCACAACGATCGTCACCTCGTCTACACCGACTGCCTTCAGGTTTCGCAGGGCGTTGTGCAGGATCGGTGTGCCGTTGACCTCGATCAGGGGCTTCGGCCTCAGATCCGTCAACGGTCGCAGGCGAGAACCGATGCCGGCGGCGAGCATGACGGCCTTCTTGGGAGCATTCATTGCCATTTCAGGTCGCTCACCGCCGAGAGGTATCTCGTCATTTCATTTGCTCCGTGCGTCGAGGCACCTGTTGGGACCTGGCTTCTAGACTCGGCGTGCTCAGGAGAGCATCGCTTGTCATTGAGCACCTTGATCAAATGATCGGCCCACGAAGCGCTGTGCAAGCCTGTCCGATGCGCCAAATGAGCGCCCTCCGTGATAGAAAATCTCGCTTATGGTCGCTACTGTGACGTGCGGTCTACATGGTCCTTGAAAAGGAGACCTCACCATTTGAAGGGCCGTATTCACGGTCCACGTCGACCTCTCTGCGGAGAGGCATGAGCTCGTAGGCCCGTCGTGACTGACCATCGAGATGTATGGGGGGATCGAGCCGAGATACGCAGCAGTGCAAAGGTCGATAACGTCGTCGCGCCATTTGATCGAATGTGCAATATCAGAACAGAAAACATGTGCTCTGCGGAAAAATCTCCTCAAGCGTGATGGTAGGCCGAGCCGTTGCATGACGTAGGTCTTTCGATAAGCTGTTGCAGGGGTGAAACGCTATTGCCGTTGGTTATTGGGAGACTGGTATCGCAATTCCGCACGAGCGAGTTCGTTGTAATTGAACATTTCGAAGATCTCGTCGAGCGTCGCAATATTAGGTTCAATGCTCGCTGTGTTCTCCTCAGCGAAGATGCGATCGCAGACTTGTCGCATGGCCGCCATTGCGGCTCGCAGGGAGTGGTTGGCCCAGATCACCGTCGAGATGCGGGCTTTACGATAAACAGAGACCGGAGTGCGATAGTATTTCGTTGGAACAATTACGACCGGCAACCGATTTTTCCAGGCACGCATGAACGCAACGATCTCGTCCGCGGCGGTCCTTCGCGAGTGAATGAGGATCGCATCGGCTCCGGCGTCGGCGTAAGCGTGAGCGCGCAAAATGGCTTCGTCCATGTCATGCCCGGCGATCAACGCCTCGATACGTGCCACGAGGATCAAATCGTCCGAGACTGTGTCCTTTACGGCGCGCAAACGACCCGAGAATTCGTCGATATCGGCGAGGGGGTGCCGATCGCCTATAAGCGAGTTCATCTTCGGGAAGCAGCTGTCCTCCAGCGCGACGCCGGCCGCGCCACGCTGACGGAGTTTCCGTGCTAAGAGACGCGCATTGTTGAAGTTCCCGAAGCCTCCATCCCCATCAACCAAAACAGGCAGTTCTGTCGAGTCCACGATCCGCTCGACTGCATCGACGAGTTGGCTCCATGAGGCTTCATTGGCATCGCGGTATCCGAGAGAGCAGGCAATGGATAGGCCTGACGCCCAGAGAGCCTTGAAGCCAGCGCGGTCGGCGATCGCGGCGGAGAGCCCATCGTGCGCCTCCATGAGGAAAGCGAGTTCGCTGGTGGAGCAAATCTGATCGCGCAGCATGTCAGTAAGTGAGGAAGCAGCGTGGCGATCAGGGCCGCTGGAGAGAACAGATTGTTGTGATTGATCTTGCATGCCGTTTCCTTGCCGGTGCGTGTAGCCGGCCGATTTCATCGTCGATAGGTGACATCGTTCTGTCATGTGGTTCAATGACTAGGATTGGTAGTTGACCGGGGCGCATCTCGGTATAGGGGTTGCAGTCGCGGTCACCTCCCTGAGAATCATGAAATGGCCATCCATCATTCGCAGTCGCCGAAATTCAAGGCGCACGTGTTTGTCAAGTCAAAAGCAACTCATTGGAGACGCGCTACTATATTGTTTATCTTCAAAAACTCGAGCACTGAGACCGCGCCGCGGGCGCATTTACGATCCCACGGCCGGTAAGAGCGCTCGAGAGGTCGAATTGGCGTTGCAGCCGTTTTCAGAAAGACAAGCGGACAGCCATCCCCAAGCCATGCTTGCTTATCTTGACATCGTGTAGCTCAGAAGCGACGGCGCCAGGACTGGCAACCCCGGTACGTCACGCCTACCCCGACAAGTTGAATTCCGAGCTCGACCTGACTTTAGAGGCAATGTTCCCCCGCTGCCGGTCGCGCCACACAGTAGCCGAACATCCAGATCGTGACCCGGGTGCAGCGCGCAACTTCTGAGTGGTTCGAAGATCAAAACAAGACCTCTCGAGATCCGGCGTTGTCCAGCGGCCCGACCCGTAACAATGTCGCCTTTTGGACCGAGCAGACACGGAAGAAGGCCCGTCCTCCGGTAGTAGAAAAGTCTCTTGTGACAGCCGTCCCGCGAAAGAGATAACTATCGGCGCTTTTTGCCTCGTCGTTTTGCAAACGACGTGGTCAAGAGTTGACCTTAGGGTATTGGCGACATCGCCAACCATTAGACCGAAACGAAGTGGCACGCGATAGGGGCATTGAATCGCATATGCACGCGGCCGATCGGGGCAATATGCGAATGAAAACTCCAATTCGCTTTCGGGTAGTCGGACGACTGCCGATCCAGTTCGGAGATGTGCCGATTTGCCCATTCGAGCTCGCGGCTGCGCTTTCGACGATTCCCTCGACCCGTGCCGTTTCAAGGGCTGTGCGATTTCGTTGAGGTCGCGGCCCAAGAGGCAAGCCGCGCTTCGAGCCCTCATCGTCGTTCTCACTCATCGTGGAAGCATCCAATCGACCCGACCTTAAGACCTCTGGCTGTTAGATCTGCCGCGCGATCGCGAAACCAATGGCCTCACTCGGCCGGGCTGGAAGATGCTGCCAGCTTGGCTTTCTTTGCCTGCATCTTCTCGGCCAGCGCCTTCGTTGAATCTGCGCTTTTGGGGTGACACGCTTTGTGCACAAGGGCTGCATTGTCCATGCTGGTCGCGCCACCCTTCGAGTGCTCAGTGACGTGATGGATTTCGTGCTCGTCCCACGGAACGGTCACGTCGCAAACGGCGCACATCTTATTGCTGTCGAAATATATCAGCTCGCGCTCGAGCTCTCCGTAGATTCGCTTCGGATCCTTGAGTTGGAGAGGTTTCAGGTATTTCATCATTCGTTCCACGTAGAACGCATGGCGGTGGGCGATTCGTTCTCCGCGGTCGGAATTGACCCGGGTCCACTGGCCGTACCTGAGCCACACTTCGTCCGGCTTCGCGGAGTCTTTCGTTCCTTTCGCTTTCGCCAGGTCGTTCAGAAAGCGGTCAAGGGCCTGCGGTAGCTGCAGCTCCCACGACCTGGTGTAATCGTCCCATAGGCTGTCGACCAAGAGGACCAGGTGGATGGCATCATGACCTTTCAGCTTGGGCCGATCGCCGGCAGCAAGCAGCGACGCAAGCTTGTCGAGTATGTCGACCAAACGTTGCGCATTCGAAGAATGGCGATCGAAATCGATGTGGCTAAAATAAAAATCATTGATAGTCGCTGCGTTGATGTCACAAAAGTAATCGCTGCCTCGCTCTTTTCGCTCGAAGAACAGCATGGCAATTTGGGCCGCGAATTGGCGGGCCTTGCCACGGTCGGATTTCGCGTGCAGGCCCATCGGCCCTTGAAAGAAGGCATGCCCCGGATAGCGCGGTACGTCCGGCTTGCCGCCAAGCCAGAGTACAAATTCAGTGAATTGGCCCGGCCATGCGTCCCGCGTTTCCTGCGCGTTCAACGGCAATCCGCTTTGCAGGCGAACAAACAGGTCGCGTACTTCGTTCGGCTCGCTGGTTTCGATCTTGGTCGCCGCCAGTTTCGTCTCCAACAATTGCGCCTGCAGCTCGGGCGGTAAACTGCCGAAGTCCTTGCCGCCCCAGGGGCACGGCTGCCCCTTCAAAAACGCGGGAAATTTTGCCTCCGCGTCGTCCTTGATCGGGTCAAACAGTTTGAATCCGCCCTCAACAAACTCATACAGGGCCGTGATGCGCTGTTGGCCATCGATTATTTCCAAGTCTTCGCGTTGCATCCCCGCGACATTCTTTTTGATGTGGTGCAGGTAAATGAGGGGCAGCGGGTAGCCCCGGAAAACCGAGTCGAGCAGCTTCTTTTTCTGTGTCTTGCTCCAGACAACGCCTCGCTGGTACTCGGGGTTGGCCGTCAGCATCTTGTTCTTGTAAAGATCCACGAGGTCCTTCACCGACTTGGTGTCTGGGATCGCTTGCATTTATTTCCTCTCCCAAAGGCAAATTGACTGACAGTATAGCAGGTTGAGTATCCGACAATCGACCCGTAGAAGTATAAGCGATCTCTCCGCAACGTTGAATACGCAGGCGCAGAATTGTTGGCGCTGCCGGCCTTGCTTCCGCCATGTGTCCCGCTCGCGAGGACCAGCGGTGAGGCCTGCGTGCGGGAATGGCTCGCGCATCGCAGTGCTGCGGCTGCCACCATGTCAAGCAGCGGCCGCCGCGAAGTTCGTCGATAGATCGGTACGAAACGGACAGAGTCGGTCTTTTATTCATAACCGGTCCTGGCCTCAACAACGAGTGCGGCGCCATGCTGTGGGGCTCATAGGTGTTGTCAGGCGGCTGATACAATCAAGAGTTTATCTTTTGTCAAAGATTTGCCGCGACCCTCCGGTGCTGGCGCCGGCGTCGAAGTCAGTCTTACGGGGGGGTCCCGGAATGAGGGCGTATTTGAACTCCTATCTCTCGAAGCTGATAGCCGGAGACTTGGCGGCATTCGGCGGGCCGACAACCGATGAAGCGGTCGCAGGATACATTCGTGCCGAGCAGCTCTCCCTCGTGTTGGGCCATTCGCTGGGCATCATGCTGGCCAACGCCTGCAATGCGACCGTGCTCGCAATTGCCCTTTGGCATTCAGCCGACAGAAACTTCGCCTTGGTCTGGGCGGCGACCGTCGTCTGCGGCGCGCTATCGATCGGCCTGAAGGCGCGTTCATCACGACGGATGACGAAGCCCCAGTTCGTGTCGCGCCAGGCCATCCACCGGCTGGTACGGAATGCCTTGCTTCTCGGAACCGCCTGGGCGATCGTTCCAGTGGCTTTCTTCGCCAACGCCTCCAATGGCGGGCAGCTCGTCATAACTTGTCTGTGCTCCGGGATGCTCGCCGGCGGCGCGTTCGCTTTCGCGACGATTCCGGTGGCGGCGGTTGCGTTCACGGCTCCGATCTTCGTGGGTACGGCAATCTGCCTCGGCAGAAACGGCGATTTCGTCTATCTGCTCGTCGCTATCCTGGTTGTGGCCTATGGCTTCGTGCTCCTACACGGCGTTTTCGCCCATTCTTTCGAATTTACCAGACGCACCATTGCGCAACTGGAGGCCGAAAGGAGGGGCCGGCGGGATCCGCTGACCCAACTGCCGAACCGTTTCGCCTTCAATGAGAGCCTCGAAGGCGCCCTCAACAGGCTGTCCCGCTCGGGCGAGGAATTCGCGGTTCTTCTTCTCGACCTCGATCGCTTCAAGGAAGTGAACGACAGGTTTGGCCACCCCGCGGGCGATGAATTTTTGGTGCAAGCCGCGTCGAGACTGCAGCGATGCGTGCGACAGATTGACACTGTTGCGCGCATCGGCGGCGATGAATTTGCGCTTGTCATGACCAATTTGACCAAGGTGGAAGACGCGTTGGAAGTCGCCGAGCGGTTCGTCGGCGTCTTCGCCGAACCATTCCCGATCGAGAAATACGAGATCGCGGGAGCGACTAGTGTCGGAATCGCAGTAGCCCCGCGCGATGGCGACGAGCCTCATGAACTCCTGAGGAAGGCCGACATTGCACTCTATCGCGCCAAGCAAGCGGGCCCGGGAACGATCCGCTTCTTTGAGACCAGCGATGACAAATCAGCGCGCGAACGCAGGGCGCTGCAGCGGGATCTGGAGCTCGCGGTCGACAGAGACGAGCTGTTCCTTCTCTACCAACCTTTCTTTGATATTCGCAAGAACCGGGTTACCGGCTTTGAGGCCTTGCTGCGCTGGCGGCATCCCGTTCGTGGAGTAATTTCCCCGACCGAGTTCATTCCAATCGCCGAGGAAACCGGATTGATCCATGGAATCGGCGAGTGGGTGGTCCGACGCGCCTGCTCGACGCTGTCGAACTGGCCGTCGGACCTCCGGGTCGCCGTGAATTTTTCGGCAGCTCAATTCCATAACGCCAGCATCCTGCAGACAATCGTGCAGGCTCTCTCCCAAGCCAGAGTTGCTCCTCACCGTCTCGAAATCGAAATAACCGAGTCGATGCTGATCTCGAAGTACGCGCCGGCGTCATCGATCCTGAACTCACTCCTGCAATTGGGAGTGACGGTGGCGCTTGACGATTTCGGAACGGGATATTCGTCGCTGACCTATTTGCTGAAACTGCCTTACACCCGCATCAAAATCGATCAGTCCTTCATACGGGACATGTTGAGGCGACCGGATAGCGCAGCGATCGTAAAGTCAATCATCACACTCGCACAGGACCTGCAGATCGGCGTGGTCGCCGAAGGTGTCGAAACCGCCGAGCAACTCGACTATCTGCGTCAAACCAATTGTGATGAAGTGCAAGGATACCTCATCGGTCGGCCGGTCGCGGCCGACCACGTCTTCGCTCTGCTCGATCAAAACAAGCAACGGTCGACGTCCGCGGCTTGAAGGACAAGGTCGCCTCGCAATGCCCGATGTGACCGACCCATGACTACCTTTCGTCCGCCCTGAGATTGCGCCACGCTGGAGTCACGCAGACCCTGATCCGATTCGAAGAACAAGAACTGATTCGCAGGATGCGCGGCGTCTTGCAGATCGATGGCCGCAGGTGCCTCGAGCAAAGGGCATGCTGTTGTTAAAAATTGATCTCAGCCGCCTACGAGGCCGTCACACCAAAGGGACCCAGCTGAATACAGACTCGTCCAGCTATTCTCAATGAAAACGATTTACAGGACGCTTTTGTGCGAAGCGCTCTGATCTGTTGCATAGACAACACGCGGGACTGGGAAGCAGGATTATTCGCGCGCTGCGTACAATATTCGGCGGCCCAACGTCCCCAGTCTGCGATTAGCCTCTGTGCGAGGCGCTCCCACCTCTTCATAGGCACTCACTTGGGCGGACAAAGGTGCGGCATGGATCGCGCGGCTAGGACTGGCCATGAAGTATCGGTAATGACCGACGAACAACGCGAACTCGAGCGCTACAAGCAAGAGATTCGGCGTCTCAGAGTGACGCTTGTGCAGCTTTCTGAGATTGTTTTACGGAACGTTGTAGAAAGCGCTAAGGGTTGAAAGTCGGAATGCGCGTGAGTCTCTCGGCGGTTGCCAAATTGTAGGTCGGCGGAAAACGAACGTTGAACTGCCCGCTGTAATCCGCAGCGAGGTTCCCCGCAAAGGGGCAGGGGGGGCAGCAGCCCCGCCCGGGTCTCCGGGCGGGGCTGTTCTTTTCAAGTCGATTCTTGAGTGTTCGAGGGCTGGCAATTGTAGATGTGGGCTTCCGCGGCTCGCCGCGATACCCTCGGTTCATGCAGCTTTCGGCGTTGCTTTCGATTTCCCTGTCCCGCTTGTTGGCTCACTACCGGCCCAATGATCTCCCCAACCGAAACTGCAATGAAGCAACCTGTTTGTCGAAATTACCTCGCCCGCGCAAGACTGATTCCGTCAGATGCGGTTGTCGATCTCATGGATGAGACCGCTTCGACCTGTTGTCGGAATTGCCCGTGCCCGTGGTGCCGCACAGGAAGTGGCGGCCGCCCGCGTTACGCATCAAAGATGACAGATGAACAGCGTGGATTGAGGCGATACGGGCAAGAGATTGCGACTCAAAGAGCAGCAGGTCATGCGGCTCTCTGAGATTTCGTTACCCGACCTAGTAGAAGAGGCTCCGCGTGGACGGATTTAGTAGGGCCGCAATGGCAGGTCGAACAGAGCGTGGCGGCGAACCAGCATAGCGATGAAGTCATCTCCCTTTCTGCGACTTTGGCTGGATAAAACCGGGGCGCTCCTGATTGTGTACGGCATGATCGCGGCCGCAGTTTCGATCTTTCTTGTCCTTGCACTAAATGGCTTTGGTTCGAACCGTGGCGATGTTTACAATCCCTCTTCACCCGGCGCTCCGGCCGGTCCGCTTGACAAGCTGAAGCTTGCGCGTGAGCCTGGCAATGACAAGCATTATATCTGCGAGAAGCCCCAAACTGACGCGTTCATTGCGCGGGACCATTTCAAGGAAGACATCACGTCAACGGCCCGCGTGAAAATGGCGTGGCTTGGCGCGACCTTTGTCCGGCAATTCGCTGCCAAGGTCGAGGGCGTGGACGCGACACCTCTGCAAACGTACATCTTGCAGAGCTCAGCAAATATCGATGAACTCGTCGGAGAGCTGGGCGCTCGCGATGAGGCTAAGCTAGTGGATATCTGGTGCCTCTTGAGGCTGCAGGCCAATGGCGAAAGCGGTGCGCTGCAGACCACCTCTCTTCCGAATATGTTCTTTGTCCGTGATGGCACGGGTGCACTTGCTGTGATTGATGTTGTATGGGGAGGTGCGGGCTGGGAAATTGGAGCCAGCCCGATCGAAAGCCGACGGACATGGCCTCGTGGCACTCGCGTCTTCTCTCGTTGAGTGGGCTCTCCCCCGAATATTTGTAGTCGTCGGCGCCGGCGTCAGCCGACGCACAGGATTGTCATTTTCTTGCCGGCGTTGCCCACGGAAGGCTGCGTTGGAAGGTGTATCTCAAATGGGATTGGCGTTTCTCTGCGCATTCGTGCGAGAAACGGCCTCGCGGCGCGCCACGAATCCTTTTCAGAGACTTAGCGGCGGAGGCAGCAGAGTGTTCGCTGGTCGTGCATTTTCGTCAGACATCTGGCACGCGATGAGCGCCATCGACGCCTCGAAAGCCTTGCCGATGAAACAGTAGGGGCTGTTGCATACAGCCCGAGGAGCGGTGGTGTGAACTTACGCTCGTCGAGGTTGCCGTTTGGCGCCAGTTCGACAGCTAAGAAATGCTCTTAGTTTGTTTATTGGAAAAGACGCTCATGGCAGACTATCCAGTCAACGGGATCGCTCTATTATCGATGCTCAAGCACTCCTGAGGGGGCATGGCTGGCTGAGAGCGCGGGGCGAGTCCGGGAAGCAAATCGAGCAGTTGGAAACTCACATGCTAGTGCATCTGCTAAAAACAGAACAATGGTTCACACCTCGCGTTCTCCAAGCTTCATCTCGACCGAAGGCGGCAACAATTCGGGTTAAGTTTCGTCAACTCTAACCAGGAACGAGAGACGGGTTGAGCCCCAGGCGGCCCAATGCTGACGTTGCCGTCAATCTTCACGGAATCACCTTCATTCCGTGTCGGTTGAATCGCGACGCTTGCTACCATCTGGCGCGGAGCCTAGCCGTTCGGCCGGGTCGCGGCCGAACTTCAGCTTCAGTTGCGCCAGGTCGACAAATTCATCCGCCTGCCGTCGAAGTTCGTCGGCGATCATTGGGGGCTGGCTGGCAATCGTGGAGATGACGGTGACGCGGACGCCGCGGCGCTGCACGGCCTCGACCAGCGAGCGGAAGTCGCCATCGCCGGAAAACAGAATCATCTCGTTGATGTACCCAGCGAGTTCCATGGCATCGACGGTGAGCTCGATGTCCATGTTGGCTTTGACCTTGCGGGGGCCGCTGGCGTCGATGAATTCCTTGGTGGCTTTGGTGACCACGGTGTAGCCGTTGTAGTCGAGCCAGTCGATCAGCGGACGGATCGACGAATAGTCCTGATCCTCGTTGATCGCCGTGTAGTAGAGCGCACGCAGCAGCCTCCCGCGGCTCTCAAGCTCCCCGACCAGGCGTCTGTAGTCGATCTCGAAGCCAAGCTCCTTTGCGGTTGCGTGAAGATTCGCTCCGTCGATGAAGAGCGCGATCTTAGAGTGTGACATGCCTCAATTCGCGTTGCTCATCTATCGTCTCCGATGGAGCAGGGCGGCTGCCATTGCCGTGCTGCTGTGACCCGGCACTCAATGCCTTGATTCCCGTAAGCTGTGCTCCGACAACCATCGTCCGTTACGAACGAACAATGGCGCTTCTTCCCCGAGTGTGTCATCTCGGCTTTTCTCCGAGGATTGACCGATCGCGATGTCGGCCTTGGCGCGATCATTGGACCGCTACGGAATTCCGTTTGATCTGCACTCGCCTCTCATTCGCAATCTGCAAGCTTATGCCCTAGACTGGTCGTTTCGCTCGCCTTGCATCCCCAGACCTTTCTCGGGAGCCGGCTGTTGGATTGAACAACCAATTCGTCCCAAAAGATCATCGAAAGAATGATGCAAAATGCCTGGCGCACTTGCTAGCTCGCCGGCTCCTTTGCTGAGATGATCGACTGAGACGAGCCGTATGTGCCTGAGACAAGCTTGTAACAACAGCACGCCCGTTGCTCGAGGCACCTGCGGTCATCGATCTGCAGGACGCCACGCATCTTGCGAATCAGCCCTTGTTCTTCGAATCGGATGAGGGTCTCCGTGACTCCGGCACGGCGCAATCCCAAGGCGGTCGAGAGGTAGTCATGCGTTACTGGAAGAACAGGAGCGCCGATGGCGTCGCTCGCAAAACAAAGCCAGCTTGCAAGCCGCTTGTCGCGATCGTGCCGAACCCCGCATAATCCAGTTTGAAGGCAATGCAGGGTCAGCGCTTGCACGTACTGAAGAAGATGCTCCCGGATTGCGGGGCGCTCATTCATCACCCGATTCAAATCCTCGACACGGATCCTATGTGCGGTTCCGGGAAACAGCACGACCGCCTGATGGGTCGAAAGATGCCCTCCTACTAGCAGCGATGCGGCGACTGCCCCCTGATGTCCGATCATCGCCGTTTCAAGGATGCTGCCCTCCGCGACAAGCCTCAGCGAGACGAGGCCAGATTCTATGAAGTAGATGTGCTCGAGACGCCTCTTCGGCTCCTGCAGGACCATGCGCTCCTTTAGGACGATCGGCTCCAGGAGCTCCCCGATTGCCGCGACGTCTTGCGGAGAAAGACTCGCCAGGATCGCATTTTTGACAAAGGCCCGTCGCTGAGGGCGCTCCGTCATCGGCCGGCTCAGCACCGGCCGGGTGGCGGAGGCCTGCGTGAGAGCTGCTCCTCTGGAGCTGTCAGGCGCTTCGATAACGGCGGGCACGTGGTCGGTCATGGTCCCTCTCCTGGCAGCGCCCCCGGCAGTTGTAACGAGGAGTTGATTGCTATCGTAACAATATTCTCATCTTGATTTATGCAAGGAGCCCCGGTTGGGCGCTCAAATCCCCCGTTGGGGCGCCGTTCTTCGACAGATTTCTGCTGGGCCGACGGGCGCTGTCGCAATACTTGCTTGGATCCGCCGCTCAGTTGGCCAACGCCACGGCAACGGAGGCCTTCCCCAGGGCAGCGGCCTCAGTCAGAGACCGCGCGCCAGCCCGTGCCCGTATGCGCATGTCGACCTGCAAACGTGCGTCACTGAACGGACGAGTTCGGGACGACCTCTACTTGACGAGCTTCAGATGGGGCGGAAACGGCCTGGCCAATGGAGCTTGCGGATCTAGCCGCAGCTCGTTCGACGCGATCATGTCGCACAGCGCCTTGAGATCGGAATCGGTGATGCTGTGAAGCTCCATCCGAACTTCAAGGATCGCGAGCGACAGCAACTTCGCAATCTCCTCGACGCCTTGATCGAATAGAAGTGACTGACACTCTTCCAAACTTGCAAGCAGCGACAGCAATCGTTCTTCAACATTGGTGACCGGCATATCTTCAACTCCCGACCCTGAGCAGGCGCAGTACAGCAACGTTTCAAAACGGATCAATGCGCGCGCGCTCTACAGGGTGTGGTGTCGGCGCCATACTTGGTGGAGACCGGTACTGCTCTTTCCCTGGCCCGCCTGCAGGAGCCTTCGATCGTCACGCTCCAACGAAAGGCTCAAGCGACTGGTCGCAAATGCGCTCCTGCCCACGTTGATCCGTCGGAAACTATGTCAGGTTCCTCGAACGGTTTCTGCACGAAGCTCTGCTCCAACCAAGGCAATGAGTGGCGAACAATCTCATTTCTTACCCGAGTGTGGGGCCTCGGCTTCAGATTTGAGCGTTTCGTACAAAGAATCCGTCGTCTTGCCGTTCCCAATTGTTCTATATTTGGGAGGCATCGCGCTTCGTCCGCTGCGCAACAGCGGCATACTTGCCACTGCGGAAAGCAAAGCAGCGGGCCCAGCTTCATCCATAGTCCCAATGGGAACGTCGGTCGTCCGAGGCCTTGCACATCTTGCCACGATTTTGTGATGCCGCGCGGGGCCACTTCGTCGGCGAGGAAAGGGTCGATGACCGTAGCTGAGGACATCCGAGGTGCGCGTAAAGCCGGGACTGACTACGGCGGCTTTGCCTGCTGCTGTTCGGCGACGAAGTGGCAATACAACGCGTTAGCCCCCGTATGCCGGAGGCTCGTGGACAAGGGGCGCCTCAGGCGTAGAAAAGGCGGTCCCTGGCGCATTCACCTATTACCTGCCGACGCATCCAAGCATTCTGCCGCCGACGTGACGACAAGAGCGCCCTCCTTCAAAGTTTTGATCGCCGCCGAGCTGGCACGCATTGAGGCTCAACTGGCGAGTACGCCACGCGGGCCAGAGCGCGAGGCGCTCGAAAGCAAACTGCGTCGGTTCAAGACCGCGTTCAACGTCGATAGTTGGGACCGGCCGACCTGAACGGCTCACTGACAGGCGAGGTCTCATTCTCAGGTGAGCTCCAACCTCCGCGCTCTGCGGCTGGTTCCGATGAGGAGGCAACTGTACGGACTACGGCGCGTGCGGGTTCGTCCGTTCCGCACAAAGTTTGCAAACCGATTGCAAACGCAATCTGTCAATATGACAAACTAAGTGGCCCATTGGCCTGCACCCGCAACTGCATTGCGCGAACTGTCGATTTGAACGAGACGTACCTGCCCGCGAGCTATTGGTAGCGAAGATCTTTGTTGATGCAATCATCGCGCACTGTCGCAATTTGCGGTCGAAAACGCGTTTGCGGAGAGGTGAAAGCGGCGCCGTCACGCTCCTCCCTGGCCGTACGCGGAGCGACTGCTGCCACCCATAGAGTGCGGTCGTCACGATGGGAGGCCGGAGTGAAAATATTGGTCGTCGAAGATCAGCCAGCACTGCGTATTCTGATCGGCGGTCACCTTTCGGAGCGTGGCTTTACGGTTGATGAAGTGAGCAGGGCCGACGACGCAATGGCTGCAACAGCGGTGAGCTCGTACGATGCGATTATACTCGATCTGGGGCTTCTGGATGCAGATGGCCTGGAGCTGCTTGCGCGGCTCGCCGGGAAGGCGCCGATAAAAACGCCAGTCCTCGTCGTCGGTGCGCGGGATGGTGTGGAGGATCGGGGGCGGGCGTTAGACATCAAGGCCGACGATTATCTCGTGACGCCGATCGATCCTATCGAGTTGGAGACACGACTGCGAGTGCTGCTGCGCAGACCCCGCCACTGAGCGCAAGACGGCAGAACGATGCGTCTGACGAGCGGAACGCCCATCGGTTATGACCCCAGGTGGATGGTCTACAGATTCACCATGTTCAATGGCAATTGGAGCGTCGATTGCGAGATCAGCAACGCCGCATTGTCCGCTTTGGGAGCGATGCGGGAAAACCCGAGGCGCACTCACGAGTCTGTTTTTCGACGCTATCGCAAGCTGATCGAGGGAGTGGCGTCAAGCCACTACAGGGGCGATCCGGGACCGGTCAGGATTTTCGCCAAGCACCTTCCATCGCTGAGGGCGCGAGGCCGCAGATCAGCCAAGCGACCGCCCAGCCTGCGATCGATCCCGAGCTGTGATCAATCTCATTCAATATTGGAAGAAGGCGGAGAGGCCAAAGTGGTGTTGGCAGTTGAACCGCCCACCATTTAAGTACAGGCAAGCTCCAAACGCGCTTTGTTGGAGACGTTGACGGCCGCCTGTCTCTCCCCGCAATCGGCGTCATGCGGAGAGAGGTACGGCGCGTTCTGACGCCGCGACCGACCCGCGCCGTCGCTCGGTTCGCCCGAGCGCTGGCTCTGCCCTCACATTTCAGATCCATGATATCCGTTTAAAGTGCCAAGGTATCCTTCCAGCTCGACGAGCGCTCGCTGCTCCCATTCCCCGGCCTGCGTCAGCAATGAGATTCGTTGAACCGGTCGGAATGTCGCAGCCTGACGGCACAGCGAAGCTATTGCGCGGTAGTGGCGCACGTTTTCCATAACGTCCAGCCCAGTCATGTTCGAATCACCCATACTATCCCGGCGGGAAAGTGTGCCAGAACGATTGTCGATTGGTTAGCGACCAGCTCGGTAAGCCTGCATGGTTGGCAAATCCTTACGACATGTCCCGTCAAACACTAGCCTGCAGGATGGCAGTAGCAGAAGTCGTGCCGACGATCAGGCCAACGGTTAGATGATTGAATAGCAGTCAGTCCTTGCTTGCCGCTATCGGCATCGTCGACATCCGAGCCGACCAAGGTGCGCCGCTCGGAGCCAGTGGCGGAAGCGCAGGACACCATAGCCGATCGTGGAATGATCACGGTCACCACCAGAAACGCCATCTACATCAGCGGCTGGGCAACGCAGAGTCAGGGCGTCATTTGGTGCCTGAGTTTTACGTGCATTTTGTCATGCATTGCCGTACTCGTCTGCTACCGGGACCGATACCCGGTACGGCGTTGACCCGTTTGCTCGGTGTCGTGCATGCTCGCGCTCTGCCGGCGCCCTTGGAACCATCGTGATCAATGGCAATTGCTCCTCGGCTAACGCGCCTTCAGGAGCCCTGGCTCCGCATCTGACGCTGGATCAGTCGCTATTCCAGATGATAGCTGTCGAGATAGACACCATCGTTCGTCCATCGTTGTTCCTGACATAAGTATCAGGGGGCCCCGGTATCGATCTTCATGCAGTCCTGGACAGAGCAGTGTGAAAACTTCTCCGAGGAGGAAGGACGCTCCGACCTTGTTGCTGTGCTCACGAATGCGA
>NZ_JASGSR010000072.1:0-40183 GCF_040446015.1 Bradyrhizobium sp. INPA03-11B | reverse complement strand
TCTCCTTCTTTACTCTGACTTTACGTTGACTGCGCGGCGGAGCCTTTGCGGCCTCCTCCGCCTTCATCTCCTCGAGCAGGCCGTCGAGGCGGTTGAAGCTCTCGTCCCAGAAGCGGCGGAAATTGCCGAGCCAGCCATCGACCTGCTTGAACGAGTCGGGCGCGATGCGGCACGGCCGCCACTGCGCCTCGCGCCCGCGCGAGATCAGCCCTGCATGCTCCAGCACCTTCAGGTGCTTGGAGATCGCCGGCAGGCTCATGTCGAACGGCTTCGCCAGCTCCATCACCGAGGTCTCGCCAAGCGCAAGCCGCGCCAGGATCGCGCGCCGGGTCGGATCGGCCAGCGCCGCGAAGGTCGAACTGAGGGGGTCGAGCGGCATGTACTTAGCTCACCGGTTAAATAACCTATGGGTTAAATATGCCCGAACGGCGTTCGCGTCAACGGCCGATTTTGGCCGCTGACGCAGGTAACGGCCCTTCCCTCCCTCTCCCCGTTCTTACGGGGAGAGGGTTGGGGTGAGGGGCTGCTTCCGCATATCCGGCGGTCACCGCATTCGCGGAGACTCCCCCTCACCCGGATCGCATCTCGCGATGCGATCCGGGCTCTCCCCGCAAGCGGGGCGAGGTGAAGCCGAGCCCATTTCGCAATTCTACGATTTGCGCGCGAAGGTGACGTGCGTGGCGTTCGGGTTCGCGACGTGCGAGACAACGGCATAGCCGAGCGCAGGCAGATCGATGCCGGCGAACAGATTCTCGCCGGCGCCCAGCAGCACCGGCGATAGCGCCAGCTGCACCTCGTCGAGCAGGCGCGCCTGCAGGAATTGGCGCACCAGCGACACGCCGCCGCCGACCCGGATGTCCTTGTCCCCTGCGACAGCACGCGCGCGCTCGAGCGCGGCGTGGATGCCATCGGTCACGAAATGGAACGTGGTGCCGCCTTCCATTTCGATATCCGGCCGTGCGTGATGGGTCAGCACATAGGTCGGCGTGTGATACGGCGGATTGGGGCCCCACCAGCCTTTCCAGGACTCGTCCGGCCACGGTCCACGGATCGGGCCGAACATGTTCCGTCCGAGGATCCAGGCGCCGATATTCTCCATCGACTTGCGCGCGATCTCGTCATCGAGCCCGGTGCTGCCGCCGTCCTGGCCGAAGGTCTGGCGGAACGTCCGTGTCTGGAGGAACCAGCCGGGCAACACCATGCCGCCTTCGCCGAATGGATTTTCGAGGCTCTGACGCGGCGCCGCGCCAAAACCGTCGATCGAGACCGAGAATGCTGAAGTCCTGACTTTTCCCATGAGATTTCGCTTCCGTGAGAGGGGAGACCTTACGGAAGACGGGCCGGAACGCCAGCCGCCGACATTTGCCGCCGAAGAATCTCGCGGCGGCTATTTCGCCTTGCACATCAGATCGATGGCACCCTGCACAATCGCTTCCAGATCCTTGCGCGGCACGCGGGCGCGGGCGCGGATCGCGATGGTGTGGATGGTGGCGGAGGCAAGATGCGCCAGCGACGCCGGATCGGCGCCCTCAGGCAGCTCTCCCCGCTCCTTGGCATGGCGGAAGCAGATGCCGAACGCCTTGTCGAGCTCGGTCAGCCCCTCCACCACCATGTTGCGGATGTCAGGATCGGACACCGCTTCGGACGCAGCGGTCATCACCGTGAAGCAGCCGCGCGGACCGGACTCGCCGGAGAGATAGATGTCGAGCGCGATGCGATAGATGCGCTCCAGCCGCTCTCGCAGCGGCGCATCGGCACGGAAGATGTCGGCCATCGCGGCGCGCGCGTCGTCGCGATAGCGCTGGTAGCTCTTGATATAGAGCTCGCGCTTGTCGCCGAACGCGCCATAGAGGCTCGGCCGGTTCATGCCGGTCGCTGCGCTCAGATCATCGAGCGAGGTCGCGGCAAAGCCGTCGCGGCGAAACAGATCGAGCGCCTTGCCGAGCGCGACATCGGGCTCATAGGCGCGCGGCCGCCCGCGCCGCTTCGGCGCAACGGGCGCTGCGATTTTGGCAGCAGATGGCGGCTTCTTACTTTTTTGTACCATTTCGCATTAAATTCCTTGACGTAGCTAATATTATCCATGACAGTACAAAAATCAACAACGGCCGGACACCCGCGCCAGACGCTCCAAGGAGACACCCATGGACCTTTATTTCTCGCCGCTCGCCTGCTCGATGGCGACCCGCGTTGCGCTCTATGAAGCGGGCCAGCCGGCCAACTATCTCGAGGTCGACCCGAAGACCAAGCAGGTGCGCAACGACGGCACCGACTTCAACAAGGTCAACCCGCTCGGCCTGGTGCCGACGCTGCGCACCGACGACGGCGTGGTGCTGACCGAGAACGCCGCGATCCTGCAGTACGTCGCCGACCAGTTCCCGCGGGCCGGCCTCGGCACCGCGTCGAACGCCGAGCGTTCGAAGCTGCATCAATGGCTGTGCTTCATCGGCACCGAGCTGCACAAGGGCCTGTTCCTGCCGCTGCTCGACAAGAAGGCGCCGCCGGAGGCCAAGACCTATGCACTGGAGAAATACGTCTCGCGGCTCGACTATGTCGAAGACCATCTGAAGGGCCGCGACTATCTGCTCGATCATTTCAGCGTCGCCGACGCCTATCTCGTCACGGTGATCAACTGGACCATGGCGACGCCGCCGATCGAGCTGGCAAAGTGGCCTGCGCTGAAGGCCTACTACGAGCGCCTGCGCGCCCGGCCTTCGGTCGCGAAGGCGGTCGCCGAGGAGTTCGAGCTCTACAAGGCCGAGATCGCCCGCCACAAGGCGGCGGCGTAAGACACGTCGCGAGGCGACGGCTCCAAGCGCGGGGCCGTCGACCCTTCGAGGCTCGCTCCGCTCGCACCTCCAGCGATAACGGCGAAGCCGTTACGCGGGGGTGACGAAGCTGCGCTCGCAGCAAATCGAGCCGCTTGCGAATATCTATCCCCGTCATGCTGAGGTGCGAGCGGAGCGAGCCTCGAAGCACGACGGCCCAGCTGCCGCTGCTAGAACGGCTCCTGCGCCAACCCCGGCACATCGGCCGGACGCGGGCCGGGCGCGGGCCAGTGGAAGCGGCGGTCCTTCTCGGCGATCGCGATGTCGTTGATCGAGGCCTCGCGACGGCGCATCAGGCCGTGCTCGTCGAACTCCCACTGCTCGTTGCCGTAGGAGCGAAACCAGTTGCCGGCGGCGTCATGCCATTCGTACTGGAAGCGCACCGCGATGCGGTTGCCGTCGAATGCCCAGAGATCCTTGATCAGGCGATACTCCTGCTCCTTCTCCCATTTGCGGGTGAGGAAAGCCACGATCGCATCGCGGCCCTGAAATACCTCGGCGCGATTGCGCCAGCGGCTGTCCTCGGTGTAGGCGCCAGCGACCCGAACGGGGTCGCGCGAATTCCAGGCATCTTCGGCCATGCGCGCCTTCTGCGCGGCGGTCTCGCGGGTAAATGGCGGCAGCGGCGGGCGTGACATCGGCGATCCCTCGTTGTTATCGGCGCAAATCTAGTGCACCGGCGCCAGGAGTCGATGGGGCGTTTCCTATCGGGTGATAGTTAGGCCAGATCGGCCTTCATCAGCGCACGAATAGACTTCGGAATCGGCTGCGCGCGGCCGCCGCTGACGAAGGCAACGCGCACCTGCGCCTTCACAAGCACGTCATCGCCGCGCCTGACCTCCTGCGCCAGCATGATGGAGGCGCCCTTCACCGCAATCGGCCAGGTCACGACGTCGAGCATATCGTCCATCCGCGCCGGCTTGAGGAAGTCGAGCGTCATCGAGCGCACGACAAAGGCGAAGCCGCCGGTCTCCTCCTGCGCCTCCTCGAACAGCGCGTTCTGTTCGGCACCCATCAGACGGAGATGATTGGTGCGGCCGCGCTCCATGAACCGCAGGTAATTGGCGTGATAGACGATGCCGGAAAAGTCCGTGTCCTCGTAATAGACCCGGACCTGCATGTGGTGGCGGCCATCGCGGATCGCGCCGTCGATATGGGGTAAGGTCATTTGGAGAACTCTCGCTCGATATCCCTGCGGCCGTCGAGAACGCGAACGACCACGATCCGATCCGTCTCCACCAAATAGAATGCAATGTACCCTTCGATCAACAGTCCACGTAGCGACGGCCGCAATTCACTTCGGTCCGGACCAAGCAAAGGAAAATCGCTCAGTTCGTCAAATCGTTCGGATAGCGAACCAGCACTCGGTCCGCTGCCGCAGGGCTGCGCTCGGCGAGATAGGAATGTATATCGAGGATGTCGGAGCGCGCTCGAAGGGAAACGACGATCCGCAGGCTCATGGCCTATCGCCGAGTTCGGGCGCGCGCCTGCTTGAGGAATTCTTCAAGATCCCACGGAACGACACGACCCGCCTCAACATCGGCCATGCCTTCATCAATCGCGTCCTTGAGCGCCCTGAACTTCTTGGCTTGGGACAAGAGGTAATCAGCAGCCCGCTCCTGCATGTCCTCGGGCAGCAACTCCAATGCTTCCATGGCTTTTTCGGCGGCTGAACTCATATGCATAATATAGCACGACCGCGCACGAATAGACAGTTATCAACGAACGCGGGCTGGCGATCAGGACACCACCGGCCCCTTTCCGCCGAGCGTCACCTGCACGATCTCGGGCGGCACGCCGAGGCGGAACGGCATGATGCTGCAGCCGAGGCCGCCGGAGACGACGACGTCGCATTTCAGCTTGATATGGCCATAGGCGAGCCGCATGCCGTGCTTGACCGGCACCGCCGGCGACCAGCCGAGCAGCCGGATCTGGCCGCCATGGGTGTGGCCGGACAGTTGCAGCGCGACGCGCGAGGGCACGCGGAGCGCAACATCAGGCTCATGCGCGAGCAGGATCACCGGCGCATCGTCGGTGACCTTCGCGAGCGTCCCGTTGAGATCGTCGACGCCGATCCGCCGGACCTCGCGGTAACGCCGCGCCGCCATGAAGGCGAGTTGGTCGCCGAGGCCGGCGAGCCAGAACGGGCGGTTATCCTTGACGAGCCGCACCGCGTCGTTCTCGTAGACCGGGATGCCGGCGCGCTCCAGCGCACGCCGCGCGACCGGCGTGCCCTGTCCAAGGCGCTGAACCGTCTTGTCTTCCCAATAATCGTGATTGCCGAGCACGGCGTGCACGCCGAGCGGCGCCTTCAGTCCCTTGAGCACCGCGGCCCATTCGGAAGCCGGAATGAAACGCGTGACGTGGCGCAGCCCCGCGACATAGTCGCCGAGCAGCACGATGATGTCGGGGTTGAGTGCGTTGGTCCGCTCGACGATCTCGGCGATGCGATCGAGCGACATCCAGGGATCGCAGGCGTGGATGTCGGCGAGCGCGGCGATCTTGAGCGGAAAGTCGGCCGGCCATTGCCGCGGCGACAGATCGTAGCGCGTCAGCGTGAGGCGAACGACCGGTTCGCTCAGGCCATAAGCTGCGGTCGAGGCGGTGGCGGCGGTCAGTCCGCCGGCGGTGCGTAGAAAATTTCGGCGTGAAATCATGGACGCGTGATCGGTGATGCCTGAGCGATCATACGCTCTCTGATTGGGCGAAATTGGGCCGTGTTTGTGCAGACGCCTTGCAGAGCCGTCGCAATGGTTAGCAGGTAAGGCTACCGGCAAGCACGATGTGCTGCATCAACACGTCTTTTCACGTCTTCGAGAGCGAGGCGTTCAGTCCTCGTCGCCATTGCCGCCAAACAGGCCGAGCTGCGAGGGATCGCGGTTCGGCTCGGCGAGGCCGAGATGACGGAAGGCGTGCGAGGTCAGGAGCCGGCCGCGCGGCGTGCGCTGCAGATAGCCGCACTGGATTAGATAGGGCTCGATGATGTCCTCGATCGCATCGCGCGGCTCCGACAGCGCCGCCGCCATGGTCTCGACGCCGACCGGCCCGCCGCCATAGTTCAACGCGATGGTGGTGAGATAGCGTCGGTCCATCGCATCGAGCCCGGCGCTGTCGACCTCGAGCGCGCTCAGCGCGCGGTCGGCGATGCCGCGATCGACGGAATCGGCATCGGCCGCGGAAGCAAAGTCACGCACCCGGCGCAACAGGCGGCCGGCAATCCGCGGCGTGCCGCGGGCGCGGCGCGCAATCTCATTGGCGCCATCCGCGCTCATGCCGATGTTGAGCACGCGGGCGCCGCGGGTGACGATCTTCTCCAGCTCTTCCACG
Source organism: Bradyrhizobium sp. INPA03-11B (assembly GCF_040446015.1). Classification (NCBI taxonomy): domain Bacteria; kingdom Pseudomonadati; phylum Pseudomonadota; class Alphaproteobacteria; order Hyphomicrobiales; family Nitrobacteraceae; genus Bradyrhizobium; species Bradyrhizobium sp. INPA03-11B. Next base: position 34,028 of record NZ_JASGSR010000072.1, on the reverse strand, counting down.
GTGTAGAAATTGAGCCGGATCGGAATGCCGAAGCGGTCGCGCAGCGGATTGGTGAGGAGCCCTGCGCGCGTCGTCGCGCCCACCAGCGTGAATTTCGACAATTCGATCTTCACCGAACGCGCGGCAGGACCTTCGCCGATGATCAGATCGAGCTGGAAATCCTCCATCGCGGGATAGAGCACCTCCTCGACTGCCGGGCTGAGGCGATGGATCTCGTCGATGAACAGCACGTCGCGCTCTTCGAGATTGGTCAGTAGCGCCGCAAGATCACCGGCCTTCGCAATCACGGGGCCGGAGGTGGCACGGAAGCCGACGCCGAGCTCGCGCGCGACGATCTGCGCCAGCGTGGTCTTGCCGAGGCCGGGGGGACCGACGAACAGCACGTGATCGAGCGCCTCGCCGCGCTTCTTCGCAGCCTCGATGAAGATCGAGAGATTCTTGCGCGCCTGGGCCTGGCCGACGAACTCGGTCAGCGACTGCGGACGCAGCGCGGTGTCGCCGACATCGTCGGAGCGGCGTTCGGGCGAGACCATGCGCGAGGGCGTGTTCACTTCGACAATTCCTTAAGCCCCAGCCGGATCAGCTGCGCGGTCTCGGCGCTTTCACCGGCGCTGCGCGAGGCGGCGGCGATGGCGGCGGCGGCCTGCGGCTGGCCGTAGCCGAGATTGACCAGCGCGGAGATCGCATCCGTCATCGGGCGCGGCGCGCGGTTGTTGTCGATCGCACCGGAGAGATGCACCACCGCGGGATCGACATCGGCAAAGCCCGGCGCCTTGTCCTTCAATTCGCTGACGATGCGCTCGGCGACCTTCGGCCCGACCCCCGGCGTCCGCGCCACCGCCGCCTTGTCGCGCAGCGCGATCGCGTTGGCGAGATCGGTCGGCGGCAACGTGCCGAGCACCGCAAGCGCGACCTTGGCGCCGACGCCCTGCACGGTCTGCAACAGGCGAAACCACTCGCGCTCATGATCTGAGCGGAAACCGAACAGCTTGATCGCGTCCTCACGGACATAGGTCTCGATCGAGAGCACGGCGGCGCCGCCCGGCTGTGGCAGCGCCTGCAACGTGCGACCAGCGCAATGCACCTGGTAACCGACGCCGCCGACGTCGAGGATCACGTAATCCTCGCCGTAGGAATCGATCAGCCCCTTCAGCTTGCCGATCATCGTGGCACCTCGCACTCGGTGCTGGCACTGCGTTCGAATGCTTCAGTGAGGGACGTACCAGCGGAAGGGTTCCCTCCCCCCTTGCGGGGGAGGGTTAGGGAGAGGGGTAAGCCCCGGGCGCTGACCTCTGGGATGTGGCGAGGACCCGGCAACCAAGCGCGCGAGATAACTAAGCGCGGTGCTCGCGCACTGCGTCGTGCAGTCGAGCAAGCGGCACCCCTCTCCCCAACCCTCCCCCGCAAGGGGGGAGGGAGCCTGACGAGCGTGCTCACCTCACATCGCGCAAGCTTCCAACCGCCGATCATAGATTCGCCACCCTGAGCCGCAGCGCCACACTTTGGCGGTGATGCGCGTGGGTGATCGCGATCGCGAGCGCGTCGGCGGCATCGGCGGATGGCGGCTCGGCCTTCGGCAGCAGGATCTTCAGCATCACCTGGATCTGGTTCTTCTCGGCATGGCCGGCGCCGACCACGGTCTTCTTGACCTGGTTCGGCGCGTATTCGGCGACCGAGATACCGAACATTGCAGGCGCCAGCATGGCGACGCCGCGAGCCTGGCCGAGCTTCAGCGTGGCGACGCCGTCCTTGTTGACGAAAGTCTGCTCGACCGCGGCCTCGGCCGGCCTGAAGTCGCCGAGCACGGCGGCAAGGCCCTCATGGATCGCGAGCAGCCGGCTCGCCAGCGGCAGATCGTCCGGAGGTTCGACCGAACCGCAGCCGATATAGACCAGGCGGTTACCTTCGGTCTCGATCACGCCCCAGCCGGTGCGGCGGAGACCCGGATCGATACCGATGATGCGGACGGGAGAACGAATCGGCTGGGCTGTCATGGGGTAGTGATACCGCCTGTGCCGGGAGAACGAAACACAAACGGAGGCTCATCCCCTGCTCCGCTTGTCATCGCATCGTGCTCGTCACCCAGCCCCACTCGTCATCCCCCGCGAAAGCGGGGGATCCAGTACGCCGCAGCTTCTCGGATCAAACGCAGGTCTCTGGGATACTGGATCGCTCGGTCGAGCCGGGCGATGACAGCAGAATAAGTGACTCAGCCGCCCATCTTCGCGAGCAGCGCGTCGGAGACCTCGAAATTGGCGAACACGTTCTGCACGTCGTCGTGCTCGTTGAGCAGGTCCATCAGCTTCAACAGCTTTTCGCCAGTTTCGTCGTCGACCGCGACGGTGTTCTGCGGCTTCCAGGTCAGCGCCGCCTTACGCGGCTCGCCGAACTTCGCTTCCAGCGCCTTGGCCACTTCGCGGAAGGTATCCTGCGAAGCGTAGACCTCGTGACCGGATTCGCTCGACACCACGTCGTCGGCGCCGGCCTCGATGGCGGCGTCCAGCATCGCGTCGTCGGAGGCGACCTTGGCGTCGTATTCGATGATGCCGGTGCGGTCGAACATGAAGGCGACCGATCCGGTTTCGCCGAGATTGCCGCCCGACTTGGTGAAGAAGGAGCGGATGTCGGAGGCGGCGCGATTGCGGTTGTCGGTCAGCGCCTCGACGATGACGGCGACGCCGCCGGGGCCATAGCCCTCGTAGCGGATCTCGTCATAGTTCTCGCCCTCATTGCCGGCGGCCTTCTTGATGGCGCGGTCGATGTTGTCCTTGGGCATGTTCTCGGCGCGGGCCGCGACCACGGCGGCGCGCAGCCGCGGGTTCATCGCAGGGTCCGGGGTGCCGAGCTTGGCCGCGACGGTGATTTCGCGGGCCAACTTGCCGAAAAGCTTCGACTTCTGGGCATCCTGCCGGCCCTTGCGGTGCATGATGTTCTTGAATTGGGAATGGCCGGCCATGCGACGTCTCTTCGGAGCTTAGGGTCTGAACAGGGATGGAAAACGCGGCCTTATAGGCCCCTGGCGGTCAAAATCAAAGGATCGGAGGGGCCCTTCGGCCCGGGAATACTACCGCAACCCGGAATATGAGGCACTTGTTAACCATGACTTCATGCCCGGATGCGAGGATCGCCCCGTCTCGCCGCAACTTCCAAGAGCTCCCATGGCATTCGGTTTGTTTCGAAAGCAAGTGCCGGAGACGGCTGTGCCGGCCGTCGCGTCGCAGGTTCCAGCCGCGACCGCTGCGCCGGACGTCCCGACCGAGACTGATTCGGCCCAGGATTCGGCCAAAGAAATCCTGGAACTGCTGGAACTCGAGCTCGGCGCGATGATCCGCCAGCTCGAACGCGCCGCAAGCTCAGTCGCCGACGGCGCCGAGGCGACGGCATCCAGGCTCGCGACCATCCGCGCCCGCACCGACGCGCTCGCCGGCCGCAGCAGCGATGCGCAGAGCACCGCGACGACATTCTCCGAAGCCGCCGACCGCTTCACCCATTCCGCCGAGGGCATCGGGGCGCAGGTGCGCAGCGCCAGCCAGCTCGCCGACGACGCCGCGGCGGCAGCGCGCGAAGCGACCGCCAATGTCGATCGCCTGCGCGAATCCTCGGCCGCGATCGGCAACGTCGTCAACCTGATCGCGCAGATCGCGCGGCAGACCACGCTGCTGGCGCTCAATTCCACGATCGAGGCGGCGCGCGCCGGCGCCGCGGGCAAGGGCTTTGCGGTGGTCGCAACCGAGGTCAAGGCACTGGCGGTGCAGACCCAGAGCGCGACCGAGGAGATCACCAAGAAGATCGAGGCGCTGCAGAAGGACGCCACCGGATCGGCCGACGCCGTCCACCGCATCTCGGAGGCGATCGACAAGATTCGCCCCGTGTTCGAGAACGTCAACGGCGCGGTCGCCGAGCAGAACCAGATCACCGGCGAGATGGGCCAGAACGCCGCCTCCGCCTCGCACTTCATCGTTTCGGTCGGCACCAGCGCCGGCGAGATCGACAGTGCGACGCGCGAAGCCGCCGCGCATGGCGACAATGTCGCCAAGGCCGGCAAGGCCGTCACTGCGTTTGCCCAGAAGCTGAAGGCACGCTGCGCGGTGCTGCTGCGCCAGGACGAGCGCGGCGATCCGCGCAAGAACGAGCGCCTGCCCTGCAGCCTCACCATCGAGATCGCGACCGCGCGCGGCAACGTCACCGCGCCGGTCTACGAGCTCGCGATGGACGGCATCCTGATCGGCGGGCCCGATGCCGAGAAGCTGCCGGCGCATGAGACGCTAAGCGCGAGCTTGCAGGATATCGGCGCGTGCCGGATCCGGATCGGCGACCGCTCCAAGGCAGGCAGCCAGGCCCGGTTCGAGACTCCGACCGCCGAGCTGCGCGAAAAGATCGAAGACCGGATGTGGGCGATCCACGAGGAGAACGCCGAACTCATCACCCGCGCGATGGAAGCAGGCGCCGAGCTGAGCAAGATCTTCGAGAACGGACTGGCGAGCGGCGCCATCACCATCGCGGACATATTCGACACGAATTACGTCGAAATATCCGGCACCAATCCGGTGCAGTACCGCACCAGGATGCTGGATTGGGCGGATCGCGCACTGCCCGCTTTGCTCGAGGCGTTCCTCGCCAGGGACAAGCGTCTCGCGTTCTGCGCGACGGTCGACCGCAACGGCTATCTGCCGGTCCACAACAAGATCTACTCGCATCCGCAGCGGCCGGGCGACGTGGCATACAACACCGCCAATTGCCGCAATCGCCGCATCTTCAACGATCCCGCGGGCCTCGCCGCCGCGCACAATGAGCGCGCCTACCTGGTGCAGAGCTACGCGCGCGACATGGGCAACGGCACCACCGTGATGATGCGCGAGATCGACGTGCCGATCCGCGTGCGCGGCCGGCACTGGGGCGCTTTCCGCACCGCCTACAAGCTTTGATTGGAGGTCCCGTAGCCCGGATGCAGCGAAGCGTAATCCGGGATACGCGTTTCCACGGACGGGGATCCCGGATTTCGCTGCGCTACATCCGGGCTACGCAGTGCACGCTCAGGCAAGACGGCGTTCGCGAATCACGCTCTAGATCGGACTGGGGAATGCAGCGGCGGCTCGACAGGCCGCTGTAACGGAGGAAGTGCTGAAATGTCCGCCGCGCAGCTTGCAGTGCTGGATACGTCATCGAACCGGACGCTCGCCGAACGGCTGGTCGACCAGCTCGCCGACCGCATCGGCGGCCTTGGGGTGGAGCTTGCCGACATCGCCGGCAACGTCCAGGAGGTCGCGAACCGCGTCACCAACCAATCCGAGCGATTCCATCATTTGCAGGAGACCGCCGAGATCATGGTCTCGGCCAATCACGACATCGCCAATGCCTCGCAGGCGGTGCAATCGACCGCATCGGCCGCGGCCGGCCAGATCGCGGAATCGCGCAACGTGGTCGAGACGGCGGTCAGCCACATCGCGGAACTGGTCGCCGCCGTCGGACGGATCGAGGCGCGGCTCGCCGCGGTCGGCTCCGCGCTGAGCCAGGTTGCCAAGGTCTCCGGCTCGATCGAGGCGATCGCCAAGCAGACCAATCTGCTCGCGCTGAACGCCACGATCGAGGCCGCGCGCGCCGGCGATGCCGGCCGCGGCTTTGCGGTGGTCGCCAGCGAGGTGAAGAACCTCGCCGAGGCGACCCGCCAGGCGACGCACCAGATTTCCGACACCGTGCGCGATCTCGACGGCCAGATCGGCAGTCTGATCGGCGAGAGCGGTGATGCCTCGCTGCGCGCCAAGAGCGCCGGCGAAGGCGCCCAGCAGATCTCCGGCATCATCAGCCGCGTGCAGGAAGGCTTTTCATCGGTCGGCGCCGAGATCGGCAGCGTGGCGCGCGCCGCGACCTCCAACCTCGGTCATTGCGACACCGTGATCGCGGAGCTGAACGAGCTCGCCAAGGGCGTCGACCTGTCCTCGCGCGACCTCAAGCACGCCGACGGCCGCGTGGCGAAGCTGCTCGAACTCTCCGAGAGCCTGATCGCGATGATCGCCGACAGCGGCGTGGAAACCAGCGATGCGCCGCTGATCCGCGTCGTGATCGATACCGCGAAGCAGATCTCCGACCTGTTCGAGAATGCCGTCGCACGCGGCGAGATCACGCTGGCGCAATTGATGGACGAGAAGTATCGCGAGATCGCGGGCACCAATCCGAAGCAATACCTGACCGACTATGTCAGCTTCACCGACCGCGTGCTGCCCGCGATCCAGGATCCGATCCAGAAGACCGATCCGCGTATCGTGTTCTGCGTCGCCTGGGCGCGCGGCGGCTATCTGCCGACCCACAACCCGAACTACCGGCAACCGCAGGGGCCGGACCCGGTGTGGAACAACGCCAATTGCCGCAACCGCCGGCTGTTCAACGACCGCGCGGTGAGCAAGGTCGCGGCCAACACCAAGCCGTTCCTGCTGCAGACCTACCGCCGCGACATGGGCGGCGGCAATTTCGTGCTGATGAAGGACCTGTCGTCGCCGATCTTCGTCGGCGGCCGCCACTGGGGCGCGTTCCGGATGGGGTTTAGGCAGTCGTGAATCCGCGGCCCCAAAGCGTATGAAGCCAACGGTCGTCCGCGTGCGCTTAGCTGAGCGCCTACCAAAATATCGAAAACAACCCCATGCAAAGTAGCCGGCGGCCGCCGGCGTCCGACACGGCAACTTGACACGACGGGCAAATCACCGGTACTCTTCTATTATTCAGAAATTGTGTGTAGCCCGGACGCAGCGCAATCCGGGAGCAATCTTTCAACCGGCAAGAACTCCGGCACCGCTTGAAACCGCCTGCGCCAAAATCAGCGCAGCTATTCGTCTGGGGCTTCTTTGATTTTCGCAAGTGTTTGGGATTACGAAGACAACCACTGATTTGGATCTCGCAGGGTGTCCAACACGTAGTACCGGTTGTCCTTCGGGTGTTCTGCAAGATGATCCCGGCTCTCCCACGCCGTCTTCCATTCACCAGGCGCTGTAATGGGCGTAAAGGCCCGGTCATCATTTCGTCGATAGACGCGCCATATCGGCAATTCTGTTGCGACGACACTGTCAAGAAACGCGGCGACGAAGCCAGGATGCCAACTCGTGTCCATGCCCATCGATGTCGGCCGCCCACTTTCGCCTATCGATACCATTCCCCATGGCCTTTGAGGACCGTAGCCCTCATTGCAATGGGCCAACGCCAAGTCCCAGCTGCGGTCTTCGAACGTCGTCCAGCATGGATATTGCTGACCCGGAGAGCCGTAGTCCCAATCCCTCATGACAATGTGCGGTTCGACTAAACGAACCCTGATAAAGGCTAAAGTGGCCTCATGATCAATTGTCGCAAGCTCCGTCTCGATAAGTCGCTTCAGCCACTCCGCCGAGACACTCATGTTTCCTGATCACCAATCCGCAGAACCACTCAAGTCCAGAACCCCGGCACCGCAGGCTCGAGTCGCCCGCCGGCGCGTACCGGCGCGACCTTGACCGCAAGCCCGGTCGCATCGTCGGTCTCGACCGCGATACCGCTCAGCGTCGCAACGCCGCCGGCCGGCTCGAAACGGCCGGAGGGGATGCCGGTGAGGAAGCGCTGCAGCGGCTCCTCCTTCTGCATGCCGATCACCGAATCATAGTCGCCGGTCATGCCGGCATCGCTCATATAGGCGGTGCCGCCGGGCAGCACCTGGTGGTCGGCGGTCGGCACATGGGTATGGGTCCCGACCACGAGGCTGACGCGGCCGTCGCAGAAGAAGCCGACGCCCTGCTTCTCGCTGGTCGCCTCGGCATGGAAGTCGAGCACGATGGCGTCACAGCCCTCGCGTAGCGGGCAGGCCTCGAGCTCGCGATCGATCGCGCTGAACGGATCGTTGGACGACGGCTCCATGAACACGCGGCCGATCGCATTGAGCACGAGCGCGCGCTTGCCGTTCTTGGTGTCGACCAGCGTGGCGCCGCGGCCGGGCGAATGGCGCGGAAAATTCAAGGGACGGATCAGGCGCGGCGCGCGCTCGATGAAGACCAGCGCCTCTTTCTGATTCCAGGCGTGGTTGCCGAGCGTGATCGCGTCCGCTCCGGCATCCAGCAGCTCCTGATAGATCGCCTCGGTGATGCCGAAGCCGCCGGCGGAATTCTCGCCATTGACGACGACGAGGTCGAGCGACCAGTCCCTGATCATGCCGGGAAGATGGTCTGCTATGGCGGTGCGGCCGGTCCTGCCGACGACGTCACCAACGAAGAGGATACGCAAGGCTAGCTACTCCGGAAATCGAACGTCTTGCGCTCCGTTAGCACATAATCGAGCGGGACGTCGTGCGATAGCGCCGGAATGGCCTTGGTTTCCTGTGCAGCAAAGGCAACACCCACCCCGATCACGTGCTTGGCCTTGCGCAGATGCGCGAAGGTATAGTCGTAATAGCCGGCGCCGTAACCGATGCGGTGGCCGAGCTTGTCGAATGCGGCAAGCGGCACCAGCATCACGTCGGGATGCACCTCGGCCGCGGCCGGCGAAGGCTCGGGAATGCCGAGCGGACCGAGCATCAGCCGGTCCTGCGGCGACCAGCTGCGGAAGGTCAGCGACTGGCCGCGCGCATTGATACAGGGCAGCGCGAGCCGCGCACCCTTGTCGGCGAGCTTCTTCATCAACGGCGCCGGATCGATCTCGCTGCGGATCGGCGCATAGCCGGAGATGATCATGCCTTGCGTGATCTCGAACGGCGCGCCGCGCTTGGCGAGCGCCTCGGCAGCGGTCGCGCGCTGCTCGTCGCTCAGCGCGTCGCGCTTGGCGAGGGCAAGCGCCCGAAGCTCGGCCTTCGATGGAGATGCGTGCATGATCCATCTTCCGCTGTCGTCGTCCGCGACAACGGACGATCCATCATTCAGAGACGCTAGCTTCGCAAGGCCAGGCCGCGGCGCGCTGGACGCCCCGCATCGCGGGGCACAACACTGCTTCGCAATCAAACCGCCGCAGCGCGACGACAAGGCAACAGCAAAAATTCAGTGCGAAGCCGCAGAGGCCGTTGGAGCGCTCGATCCCGGAGTTCCCTACGAAAGTAGGTGGGCACCATATGTCCGGGTCCACGGACCCGGCCAGGGACAGTTCCCTAAAGGATCGATAAGGCCCCGGGGATATATGGCTCCTGACGCACGACGCAGCTTCGCGAGGGCTAATCTAGCCATCGTTGTCGCAATCCGCCAGCGGTAAGGAAGACGCAGTCAGACCTTGCACGATCTCCACCCTCCCCTGGAGGGGGAGGGTCGGCTCGCATTGAGCGAAGCGAATGCGAGACGGGGTGGGGTGATCTCTCAACACGGGCACTGTTCGCGTGGAGAGACCTTCACCCCACCTCGCCGCTCATTTCATGAGCGGCGATCCCAGAGCGAGCTACGCTCGTCTCGACCCCTCCAGGGGAGGATAAGATCACCCGATGCCGAAGGATATGATCACCCGATCGCGATGCCGCCGCCGATGGTGCGGTTGAGCACCTGCGTGGTGCGCTCGATCCGCTCGGCGGCGGCGTTGAGCGCGTTGGAGACCGCGGTCTGGGTGGCGCGGGCGCGGTCGGTGGCGGCTGTGCGCGCGTTGCGCAGCTGCTCGACCTCTTCCTCGAGGCTGCGGATGCGTGCGCTCGCATCGACCAGCTCGTCACAGGCGGTGAGCGCTGCCATCACGGTCAGCCGCGCATCGCCGATCTCGCCGAACTTGCCGCGCAGCGATTCGACGCGCTGCTGGAGATTTTCCGCAAGCTTCAGCAGCCGCACCTCCTGGCCCTCCTCGCAGGCCATCCGGTATTGCCGGCCATTGATGGTGACGTTGATGTGGCTCATCTGCTGTCTCCGCCCTCGAGCACGGCGCGTATGGTGCCGATCGCGGCGTCGAGCTTTTCCGCGATGTCGCGATTGGCGCGCTCGAGCTTGCGCGTCTTCACCAGCGATCCGTCGAGCTCGTCGGCAAGCCGGGAGCGATCGGCGCCGAGCGCCTGGATCCGGCTCGCCAATTCGTTCTCGTCGCGATCGGCCTCGCGACGCCGCTCCACGGAGCTTTCCAGCGCATCGAGCGCGGCCATCAGCCGCTTGGTCGCAGCGTCGATATCGGCAAGCGGTGCCTCGGTATTGCCAGACCCGTTGGCGAGACGATCACTCATGACACGCGGCGTGGACCCCTCAGATAGGCCGTTAGAGATGGCTGCCGCACGGCAAAAGCGGCGGTTCGGCAAGCGTTTACGGGACGAAATTTACGTGGCAAGCGAGGGAAGCGCAACGGCGGCGCAGAACTATGCACCGTTCAATGAAATAGGGCGATTTCGAGCAACTTTTCCCCGTTTTGGGGCGTTTCATCGCCTTGGACTTGCGGAATTGAGGTGCTAATCCACCCTCCAACCCGTAAGGCCCTTCCACGCGCGTATCGCGGCTGCCCGCCCCGATGCGTCCAGCAATCATCTCCTCATTTCAGGCGGACTTTTCATCATGACGCAGGTCGATCACACCCGTATGGCCAATGCGATCCGTGGCCTTGCCATGGACGCCGTCGAGAAGGCGAATTCCGGCCATCCCGGCCTGCCGATGGGCGCCGCCGACATCGCGACCGTCCTGTTCACGAAATTCCTGAAGTTCGATGCCGCCGACGTGGCCTGGCCCGACCGCGATCGCTTCGTGCTGTCGGCCGGCCACGGCTCGATGCTGCTCTATTCGTTGCTGTACCTCACCGGCAACAAGGACATGACGCTCGACCAGATCAAGCGCTTCCGCCAGCTCGGATCGCTGACGCCGGGACATCCGGAGAATTTCCACACCAAGGGCATCGAGACCACCACCGGCCCGCTCGGCCAGGGCATTGCGACCGCGGTCGGCATGGCGCTCGCCGAGAAGATGCTCGCCGCCGAGTTCGGCAAGAAGATCGTCAACCACCACACCTATGTGCTGGCCTCCGACGGCGACCTGATGGAAGGCATCTCGCAGGAAGCGATCGCCCTCGCCGGCGTCTGGCGGCTCAGCAAGATGATCGTGCTGTACGACGACAACGGCATCTCGATCGACGGCCCGACCTCGATCTCCGATTCCGTCGACCAGGTGAAGCGCTTCAAGTCGGCAGGCTGGGCCGCCGAATTGATCGACGGCCATGATCCGCAGGCGATTGCCGCTGCGATCACCCGCGCGCAGAAATCCAGCAAGCCTTCGATGATCGCCTGCAAGACCACGATCGGTTACGGCGCGCCGCACAAGGCCGGCACTGCGAAAGCCCATGGCGAAGCGCTCGGCGCCGACGAGCTCAAGGCCGCCAAGGAGAAGCTCGGCATCTCGCTCGAGCCGTTCTCGGTGCCCGACGATGTGCTGAAGGCCTGGCGCGAGGCGGGTGCCCGCGGCGCCGCCGAGCACAAAGCATGGGACGAGCAGTTCGCGCAGCTCGGCAACCGCAAGCGCGCCGAGTTCGAGCGCCGCATCCGACACGAGCGGCCGCAGTCGCTCGCCAAGGGGCTGCGCGCCTTCAAGAAGGGCCTCTTGGAAAACCCGCTCAACGTCGCCTCCCGCAAATCGTCGGAAGCGGCGATCGAGGTGATCGCGGCCGCGATGCCGATGGAATTCGTGGCCGGCTCCGCCGACCTCACCGGCTCCAACAACAACAAGGCAAAGTCGGCGACAGCGTTCGGCGCCAAGACGCCGAAGGGCCGCTTCATCCATTACGGCATCCGCGAGCACGGCATGGCGGCGTGCCTCAACGGCATCTTCCTGCATGGCGGTTTCGCGCCGAACGGCGCCACCTTCCTGGTGTTCACCGACTATGCGCGCCCCGCGATGCGGCTGTCGGCGCTGATGGGCACCGGCGTGGTCTATGTCATGACCCATGACTCGATCGGCCTCGGCGAGGACGGCCCGACGCACCAGCCGGTCGAACATCTCTCCGCGCTGCGCGCGATCCCCAACATGCGCGTGTTCCGTCCCTGCGACGCGGTCGAGACCGCCGAGTGCTGGGAACTGGCGCTCAACCGCATCGACGGACCGACCGTGCTGGCGCTGACCCGCCAGAACCTGCCGCAGCTCCGCACCACGGCGCCGAACGACAATCCCTGCAGCCACGGCGCCTACGAGCTGGTCGCGGCGCAGGGTGACGCAAAAGTGTCATTGTTCGCGTCCGGTTCCGAGGTCCAGATCGCGGTCGAGGCGCAGAAGCAGCTGGCCGGGCGCGGCATCGCGACGCGGGTCGTCTCGGTCCCGTCGCTGGAATTGCTGCTGGCGCAGCCCGCCGAGCGGCAAAATGCCATTATCGGCAACGCTCCGGTCAAGATTGCGATCGAGGCCGCGGTGCGCTGGGGCTGGGATGCCGTGATCGGCCATGATGGCGAATTCATCGGCATGCACGGATTCGGCGCCAGCGCCCCGGCGAAGGACCTTTTCCCGCATTTCGGCATTACCGCTGAAGCCGTCGTTAACGCCGCCACGAAGCGCGTCTGACGCTGGCCTGACACCCGCGGGTCACGGTTGAGCTTGTCGCGAAAAAGGATTACCTAAGCTCCATCTTTTCCGTACGCGCCCGGCCGAACCGGGCGTTCCGCCGTAAAAACCTCGTGGGAGCCCTCCCGCGGGGCTGACAACAGCATTAGAGGAGACGAGCATGGCAATCCGCGTCGCGATCAACGGGTTTGGGCGTATCGGCCGCAACATTCTGCGCGCCATCGCCGAGTCCGGCCGCAAGGACATCGAGGTGGTCGGCATCAACGATCTCGGTCCGGTCGAGACCAATGCACATCTGCTGCGCTTCGATTCCGTGCACGGCCGCTTCCCGGGCACCGTGACCGTCGACGGCGACTCGATCAGCCTCGGCGACAACAAGATCAAGGTTTCGGCCGAGCGCGATCCCTCGAAGCTGCCGTGGAAGGCCCTCGGCGTCGACGTCGCACTCGAATGCACCGGCATCTTCACCTCGAAGGACAAGGCTTCGGCGCATCTCACCGCCGGCGCCAAGCGCGTACTCGTCTCGGCGCCCGCCGACGGCGCTGACGCCACCATCGTCTACGGCGTCAACCACGACACGCTGACCAAGGATCAGCTGGTCGTCTCCAACGGCTCCTGCACCACCAACTGCCTCGCGCCGGTCGCCAAGGTGCTGAACGACACCGTCGGCATCGAGACCGGCTTCATGACCACGATCCACGCCTATACCGGCGACCAGCCGACGCTCGACACCCTGCACAAGGATCTCTATCGCGGCCGCGCCGCGGCGATGTCGATGATCCCGACCTCGACCGGCGCCGCGAAGGCGATCGGCCTGGTGCTGCCCGAGCTGAAGGGCAAGCTCGACGGCGTCTCGGTCCGCGTGCCGACCCCGAACGTCTCCGTCATCGACCTCAAGATCGTCGCCAAGCGCGCCACCGATGCCAAGGAGATCAACGAGGCGATGAAGCGCGCCTCCGAGCAGCAGCTCAAGGGCATCCTCGGCTACACCAATGCGCCGAACGTCTCGATCGACTTCAACCACGATCCGCACTCGGCCACCTTCCACATGGACCAGACCAAGGTGCAGAACGGCACGCTGGTGCGCGTGATGGCCTGGTATGACAACGAGTGGGGCTTCTCGAACCGCATGGCGGACACCGCCGTCGCGATCGGCAAGCTGGCTTAAGTTCGACTGTTCGTGATGCCCGGCCCCGCGCCGGGCATCTGCGTCTTTGCCCTCCGTCATTCCGGGATGGTCCGAAGGACCAGACCCGGAATCCCGAGATTCCGGGTTCGATGCTTCGCATCGCCCCGGAATGACCGCTCTTAGTGCGAGTTGACCCCATGACAAAATCGTTCCGCACCCTCGACGACGTCAATTTGAAGGGCAAGCGCGTGCTGCTGCGCGTCGACCTCAACGTCCCCATGGAAGGCGGCCGCGTTACCGACGCCACCCGGCTCGAGCGCGTTGCCCCCACCATCACCGAAATCTCCGACAAGGGCGGCAAGGTGATCCTGCTCGCCCATTTCGGCCGGCCCAAGGGGCGCGATCCCAAGGAATCGCTCAAGCCGGTAGCCGACGCGCTGTCGAAGGTGATCAAGCGCCCGGTCGCTTTCGCCGAGGATTGCATCGGCGACGCCGCAGCCACGGCAGTTGCAGCGCTCAAGGATGGCGACATCCTCTGTCTGGAAAACACCCGCTTCCACAAGGAAGAGGAGAAGAACGACGCCGGCTTCGTCGCTGAACTCGCGAAGCTGGGAGACATCTGGGTCAACGACGCTTTCTCCGCCGCGCATCGCGCCCACGCCTCGACCGAAGGCCTCGGCCACAAGCTGCCCGCCTATGCCGGCCGCACCATGCAGGCCGAGCTCGACGCGCTCGGCAAGGCGCTGGAAGCGCCGACCAAGCCCGTGATCGCGATCATCGGCGGCGCCAAGGTCTCGACCAAGATCGATCTGCTGGAAAACCTCGTGAACAAGGTCGACGCGCTGGTGATCGGCGGCGGCATGGCCAACACCTTCCTGCATGCGCAGGGCGTCGCGGTCGGCAAGTCGCTCGCCGAGAAGGACCTCGCCGCGACCGCGCTGCGGATCATGGAGAAGGCCAACGCCGCCAACTGCGCGATCATCCTTCCGGTCGACGCCGTTGTCGCCAACCAGTTTGCCGCCAACGCGCCCTCCCATGCCTACGGCCTCGACGCGATCCCGGCCGACGGCATGATCCTCGACGTCGGCCCGCAATCGATCGCGCGGATCCATGCCGCGATCGACGATGCCGCGACGCTGGTCTGGAACGGGCCGCTCGGCGCCTTCGAGCTGACGCCGTTCGATCGCGGCACCGTGGTTTCGGCCAAGCATGCCGCCGAGCGCACCAGGGCCAAGAAGCTGATCTCGGTCGCCGGCGGCGGCGATACCGTCGCGGCGCTGAACCAGGCAGGCGTGGCCGGCGATTTTTCCTATGTCTCGACCGCGGGCGGCGCGTTTCTTGAATGGATGGAAGGCAAGCCGCTGCCGGGCGTCGAAGTTTTGAAAAAGGGTTGATTAGTTCGAATCCGAACACGCACTACAGGGAGAAATGGAATGGCTCGCATAACGTTGCGGCAACTGCTCGATCACGCGGCCGAGCATGATTACGGCGTACCTGCCTTCAATATCAACAATATGGAGCAGGCGCTGTCGATCATGGCCGCGGCCTCCGAGGTCGACGCACCGGTCATCATCCAGGCCTCGCGCGGCGCGCGGTCCTACGCCAACGACGTCATGCTCAAGCATATGATGGACGCCGTCACCGAGATCTATCCGCAGATCCCGGTCTGCGTGCATCTCGACCACGGCAACGAGCCCGCCACCTGCATGACCGCGATCCAGGCCGGCTTCACCTCGGTCATGATGGACGGCTCGCTGAAGGCCGACGGCAAGACCCCCGGCGACTGGGACTACAATGTCGGCGTCACCCGGACGGTGACCGGCATGGCCCATCTCGGCGGCATTTCGGTGGAGGGCGAGCTCGGCGTGCTCGGCTCGCTCGAGACCGGCATGGGCGACAAGGAAGACGGCCACGGCGCCGAGGGCAAGCTGTCGCATGACCAGCTGCTGACCAATCCCGACGAGGCGGTGAAGTTCGTCAAGGAGACCAAGGTCGACGCGCTGGCGATCGCGATGGGCACCTCGCACGGTGCCTACAAGTTCACCCGCAAGCCCGACGGCGACATCCTCGCCATGAACGTGATCGAGGAAATCCATCGCAAGCTGCCGAACACGCATCTCGTGATGCACGGCTCCTCGTCGGTGCCGCAGGAACTGCAGGAGATCATCAACGCCAATGGCGGCAAGATGAAGCCGACCTGGGGCGTGCCGGTCGCCGAGATCCAGCGCGGCATCAAGAACGGCGTGCGCAAGATCAACATCGACACCGACAATCGGATGGCGATGACCGGCCAGATCCGCAAGGTGCTGAAGGACAATCCGGAAGAGTTCGATCCGCGCAAGTACCTGAAGCCGGCGATGGAGGCGATGACCAAGCTGTGCAAGCAGCGCCTGCAGGAGTTCAACACCGCGGGCCAGGCCAGCAAGATCAAGAAGGTGCTGACCACCGCGGAAATGGCCAAGCGCTACGCCGCCGGCCAGCTCGACCCCAAGATTGCCTAATAGCGGTTCGCACAGATCTGCCTGACAACTTATCGCCTGAATCATTAAGGCGGGACACCGGCTCCGACGCAGTCGGAAACGGTGTCCCGGGGCTTGATCGCCGGCCGCGGCAAACGCTGGCCGCGACGAACGTTTTCTAGGCATTTGCCCGAGAACCGCCTATTTTGGTTTGCAAAGGCAATGGCTCTGGAGGACGCTTCCGATGAACCTCGCTGACCTCAACAAAATTGCGCTCGCCATGGTCACCCCGGGCAAGGGCATCCTCGCCGCCGACGAATCCTCCGGCACCATCAAGAAGCGTTTCGACGCCATCAAGGTCGATTCGACCGAAGACAATCGCCGCGACTATCGCGAGATGCTGTTCCGCTCGCAGGAGGCGATGAGCAAGTACATTTCCGGCGTCATCCTCTACGACGAGACGATCTGGCAAAATGCCAGGGACGGCACGCCGCTGGTCAAGCTGATCGAGCAGGCGGGCGCGATCCCCGGCATCAAGGTCGATGAAGGCACGCAAGCGCTGCCGAACTGCCCGGGCGAACTCGTGACCGTCGGCCTCGACAAGCTCGCCGAGCGGCTGAAGAAATATTACGAGCGCGGTGCGCGCTTTGCGAAATGGCGGGCGGTGATCGATATCGGACCGCGAATCCCGACCCAAACCGCGATCCGCGTCAACGCCCATGCGCTGGCGCGCTACGCCGCGCTGTGCCAGGCCGCGCAGATCGTCCCGATCGTCGAGCCGGAAGTGCTGATGGACGGCGATCACGACATCGACCGCTGCTACGAGGTGACGCAGCGCGTGCTGAACCGCACCTTCCAGGAATTGCGCGTGCAGCGCGTCGCGCTCGAAGGCATGATCCTGAAGCCGAACATGGCCATATCGGGCAAGAAGTGCCCGAAACAGGCGTCGGTGCAGGAAGTCGCCGAAAAGACCATCCGCCTGCTCAAGAGCTGCGTGCCGGCCGCGGTGCCAGGCATCGCCTTCCTCTCCGGCGGACAGAGCGACGAGGAAGCGACCGCGCATCTCGACGCCATGAACAAGATCGGCCATCTGCCGTGGCGGCTGACCTTCTCCTATGGCCGTGCGTTGCAGGCCGCGCCGCAGAAGGCGTGGTCGGGCAAGCCCGACAACGTGCCCGCGGGCCAGCGCGCCTTCTCGCATCGCGCCCGGATGAACGGGCTCGCGAGCACCGGCAATTGGGAAGCCGGCCTCGAAAAACAGGCGGCATAGTTGGCCACAAAGCCCGTTCCGCCGCGGCCGGCGCCGCGCCTCTATCTGGCAACCCCGCCGGTCGACGAGCCCGCGCGGCTTGCGGCCGAGCTTGCCGACCTACTCGCCGCGGCCGACGTCGCGGCCGTTCTGGTGCGGCTGCGCGAGAGCGACCCGCGCAGCATGATCTCCACCGTCAAGGCGCTGGCGCCTGCGATCCAGAACGCCGGCGCCGCGCTCTTGATCGACGGCCATCCCGACATCGTGGCCCGCGCCGGTGCCGATGGCGCGCATCTGACCGGCGTCGCCGCGATGGAAGAGGCTGCGCCCGCGCTGAGGCCCGACCGCATCGTCGGCGTCGGCGGGCTCGCGACGCGCCACGATTCGATGGCGGCGGGTGAAGCCGGTGCCGACTACGTGCTGTTCGGCGAGCCCGACGCCAAGGGCCAGCGGCCGTCGCGCGAGGCGATCGCCGAGCGGCTGCAATGGTGGGACGAATTGTTCGAGCCGCCCTGCGTTGGCTTTGCGACCTCGCGCGAGGAGGCCGAGGCGTTCGCAGCGGCCGGTGCGGATTTCGTGCTGGTCGGGGATTTCATCTGGTCCGATCCGCGCGGCGCGAAGGCGGCCCTCGTCGAAATCGGCGAGGCGATTGCGCGGGCGCATGCCGGCACATTCGGCAAGGCCAAGGTCGAGGGGAAGGCCGAGGGATGACGCCGGAATGAAATGCCTGCGTCCGATAGGTGTTGCGCTCGGCTGCACGATGCTGGCGAGCGGGGCGATGGCGCAGCTCTCGATCACGCCGCCGGCCCAGACGCCGCCGCCTGCGAAGAAGGAGGCTCCGAAGGAAAAGCCGAAGGTGCATACGCCGGTCGCGAAGAAGCCCGCGCCGAAGCCTGCGGCCACGCCCACCCCGACGCCGACGCCCTCGCCGACCCCGACGCCGGACGATCCCAATGTCGACCTCGTCTACGGCGCCTATCAGCGCGGCATGTACAAGACCGCGTTCGATCTCGCGACGGTGCGCGCGCAGAACAACAACGATGCCAGGGCCATGACGATGCTGGGCGAGCTCTATGCCAATGGGCTCGGCGTCAAGCGCGACTACGTCAAGGCCGACGACTGGTACAAGCGCGCATCGGATGCCGGCGACCGCGAGGCGATGTTCGCGCTCGCCATGATGCGGATCGCGGGCCGCGGCGGCACGGTGGACAAGGATTCCGCGGTCAAGCTGCTGGCGTCGGCGGCCAAGCTCGGCGAACCGAAGGCGGCCTATAATCTCGCGCTGCTCTATCTCGACGGCCAGACCCTGCCGCAGGACCTCAAGCGCTCCGCCGAGCTGCTGCGAATGGCCGCGGACGCCGGCAGCCCCGAGGCGCAATACGCGCTGGCGACCTTCTACAAGGAAGGCACCGGCGTGCCGAAGGACCTCGAAAAGGCGGCGCGGCTGCTGCAGGCCGCCTCGGTGGCCGACAATGTCGACGCCGAGGTCGAATATGCCATCGCGCTCTACAATGGCGTCGGCACGCCGCGGAACGTGCCGGCGGCGATCACGCTGCTGCGCAAGGCGGCCCGGCAGAACAGCCCGATCGCGCAGAACCGCCTGGCCCATGTGCTGGCGACCGGCGCCGGCGCCCCGGTCGACAAGGTCGAGGCGCTGAAATGGCACACCGTCGCCAAGACCGCCGGCAAGGGCGACCCCGATCTCGACGACATCCTCGCCGATATGAGCCCGGAAGACCGCGCCAAGGGCGAGGCAGCCGCCCGAAAATGGATCGGAAACAACGTCAAATGACGCCTTGACGGCGCCACTTCCAGAGGGCACCCAGTCCGGAAATCCGGTGCGGCCACGCCGTTCCCGCTTGACCCGTCATCCTGAGGAGCGCGAAGCGCGTCTCGAAGGATGAACGGCCCGGTCCGGGGCCGTGCACCCTTCGAGGCTCGCTGCGCTCGCACCTCAGGATGACGGGATTGGATTTGAACCCGTGGCCGGCACAATCACATAAGAAATCATCCTCATGCTCTACTCCGCCCTCATCAATGTCATGGTCAAGGCCGCGCGCCGCGCCGGCCGCAGCCTCAAGCGCGACCTCGGCGAGATCGAACATCTCCAGGTCTCGCTGAAGGGCCCGGCGAACTTCGTCTCGCTCGCCGACAAGCGCGCCGAGGAGATGCTCTACACCGACCTCGAAAAGGCCCGGCCCGGTTACGGGTTCCTCGGCGAGGAAGGCGGCAAGCGCGAAGGCTCGGACAAGAGCCACACCTGGATCGTCGATCCGCTCGACGGCACCACCAACTTCCTGCACGGCATCCCGCAATTCGCGATCTCGATCGGACTGCTGCGCGAGGACACCGTGATCGCGGGGGTGATCTACAATCCCGCCAATGACGAGCTCTACATTGCCGAGCGCGGCAAGGGTGCGTTCCTTAACGACCAGCGACTGCGCGTCGCCGGCCGCCGCCAGCTCAACGAATGCGTAGTCGCCTGCGGCCTGCCGCATATCGGCCGCGGCAATCACCAGCTGGCGCTGCAGGAGATGGCCGCACTGCAGAGCAAGGTCGCGGGTTTCCGCCGCTTCGGCGCCGCCTCGCTCGACCTCGCCTTCGTCGCCGCCGGCCGCCTCGACGGCTATTGGGAACGCAATCTGCAGCCCTGGGATCTCGCGGCGGGCCTGCTGATGATCCGGGAAGCCGGCGGCACCGTCTCCGGCATCCAGGGCAATGACGACCCGCTGCAGACCGGCCACGTCGTCGGCGGCAACGAGTTCGTGCACGGCGAGTTGATCAAGATCCTGAAGCCGCTCGGGCAGTAGCGCGCCGGCGCGATCTAATCGTCGTCGCTGTCGTCATCGTCTTCCCGGTCACGAAATTCACCGCCGGCGGTCAGGCCCTCGATGGCCGTGGCGCCCTTCGCCTTGATCACCCGGCGCAACGGGACCGCGCTCTCGCTGCGCAACGCCTCCATCAGCTGCTCCGAATGGGTGACGATCCAGATATCGGCGCGGCGCGATGCCTTGGCGATCAGCCTCGCCAACGGCGCCAGCAGCGACGGATGCAGACTGGTCTCGGGCTCGTTCAGCGCGATGAACGGCGGCAGCCGGTAGCCCATGAACACGGCGAGCAGGCAGATATATTTCAGCGTCCCGTCGGATAGTTCGTGGGCCTTGAACGGCCGCGGCATGTCCGCCTGTCGCAGCTCGAATTCGCACCGGCCGTTTTCTTCCCATGCCCGGAGCTCGGCGCCCGGGAATGCATCCTCGATCGCATCCTGCAGGTCGGCCGCATCCTGTCTGATCGCGCTGAGCGTTGCCAAGGCGGCGGCCAGATCGCTGCCATCGGCGCTCAGCGACGGCGTCGTGATTGCAAGACAAGGCTTGCGGATCGGCGACGCCGGATCGGTGCGGAAATCGTGATAGAAGCGCCAGCTCTGCAACGCGTTCCTGATCAGGCCGACTTCGGGGCATGTCTGGCCGTCGAGGAAATCGGCGAGCGCGGTTTCCGACGGCAGCACCGCATCCCTGTGCTCGCTCCAGGCACCGCTCTCGCCGCGGACGCTGACGTGCGAATTGGTCCGCTCCATCATCAGGACTTTTCGCTTGCCGTGGATCGCCTCGATGCGTTCGGACTTGATCATCGGCTCGCCGGGAAACGCCGCCTCGACCGGACCGGGATGTCCGAGCTCGATCGAGTAATTGACGTGCTCGAATCTGGCCGCCAGCCGCAGCCGCCCATCCTCGCCTCGCTTGCGAAGCCCGGACCAGCAGACCGAGTTCGACCCGCCTTCGTCGGCGATCGTGCGCGTGATCCGGCCGGTTGCCGCGTCGCGCAACAGCGACAGTGACTTGTAGAGATTGGACTTGCCGACGCCGTTCTCGCCGATGAAGACGGACAGCGGTTGAATGGGCATGAAGAGCCGCCGAATGGAGCGATAGTTCGAGATCGCAATGTCGGTCGGCCGCATCACATGCTCTCAGTCCTCGGGTTGCCTGTACGGTCCCCGTTCAATCCAGAGCTGCAATCTGGATTGACGATGTTGGGCAAGCAAGCCGCCGACTTGATCTCCATCGATTTCGGACATCAGTGGCCGCCCGTTACCGGCGCAGGCGGGCCGTAGACTTCCGGCTTCTCGACTTTCTCCCGGTCACCGGCGAGCACGCGCTGCACGCTGACGAAGAACACCGGCACTAAGAGCAGCGCGAGGATCACGACGGCGATCATGCCGCCCATCACGCTAGTGCCGAGCGCCTGCTGGCTGGCGCCGCCGGCGCCGGTCGCGATCGCCATCGGCAGCACGCCGCAGACGAAGGCGAGACCGGTCATCAGGATCGGGCGGAATCTGAGGCTGCACGCCTCGATCGTCGCCTCGACCAGCGGCTTGCCCTGCGCGCGCAAGTCCTTGGCGAACTCGATGATCAGGATCGCGTCCTTCGCCGCAAGACCGATGATGGTGATCAGGCCGACGGTGAAATAGACGTCGTTCGACAGGCCGCGCAGCGTCGCCGCCACCACGGCGCCGAGAATACCGAGCGGGATGGTGAGCAGCACCGCGAGCGGAATGGTCCAGCTCTCGTAGAGCGCCGCAAGCAGCAGGAACACCACCAGCACCGACAGCGCGAGCAGGAACGGCGCCTGCGAGCCCGACAGCTTCTCCTGCAGCGACTGGCCGGTCCACTCATAGCCGAAGCCGCGCGGCAGCTTGTCGGCGAGCCGCTCCATCTCCGCGATCGCATCGCCCGAGGTGAAGCCGGGCTTCGCCTCGCCGGAGACGCGCACCGCCGGATAGTAGTTGAAGCCCGCAATTTGAGTGGGCCCCTTCGTCCATTCGATGGTGGCGAAGGCCGAGAACGGCACCAATTGCCCACGGCTGTTCTTCACATTGTAATTCAGGATGTCGTCCGCGTTCATGCGGCTGGTCTTGTCAGCCTGCACGATGACGCGCTGCATCCGCCCACGGTTCGGGAAGTCGTTGATGTAGTTCGAGCCGAGATTGGTCGAAATCGTGTTGTTGATGTCCTCGAAGGTGAGGCCGAACGCACCGGCCTTCTCGCGGTCGATCATCAGATTGACCTGCGGCGCCGGCGGCAGACCCTCGACATAGACCTTCTGCAGGATCGGGCTCGCATTGGCCTCCGCGATCAGGCGGTCGCTTGCTGCGATCAGCGCCGCATAGCCCTTCTGGCCGCGGTCCTGCAGGCGGAACGAGAAGCCCGAGGAGTTGCCGAGGTTGTCGATCGGCGGCGGCTGCAGCGCCGAGATCCTGGCGTCGCGGATCGACGACAGGTCGCGGTTGATGTCGGCGACGATGGCGGCAGCGGAATCCTTCGGGCCGCGCTCCGACCAGTCCTTCAGCGTGATGAAGGCCTGCGCGGTGTTCATGCCCTGGCCGAGGAAGCTGAAGCCGGTAAGGAACGTGACGTTCTCGATGCCGGCGCGATCCTTCAGGTACTTCTCGACCTGCTCGACCGCACCTTCCGTGCGCACATAGGACGACTCCGACGGCGTCTGCACGTCGGTCGTGATGAAGCCCTGATCGTCGACCGGGAGGAAGCCGCCGGGCAGCCGCACGAAGCCGTAGGCGACGCCTGCGAACAGCACGAGATAGATCAGCATCAGGCGGCCGGTGCGCTTCAGCGAGCCCTGCACGGTGCGTGTGTAGCCGGCGCGGCTATTGTCGAGCACGCGGTTGAACCAGCCGAACACGCCCTTGCGGGCATGGCCGTGGCCCTTCTCGACCGGCTTGAGCAGCGTCGCGCACAGCGCCGGCGTCAGCGACAGCGCGAGCAGCGCCGAGAACGCGATCGCCGCCACCATGGTGACCGAGAACTGGCGATAGATGATGCCGACCGAGCCGGGGAAGAACGCCATCGGCACGAACACCGCCATCAGCACCAGCGTGATGCCGATGATGGCGCCGGTGATCTGGGACATCGCCTTCCTGGTCGCTTCCTTCGGCGGCAGGCCCTCTTCGGCCATGATGCGCTCGACGTTCTCGACCACGACGATGGCGTCGTCGACCAGGATGCCGACCGCCAGCACCATGCCGAACATGGTCAGCATGTTGATGGAGTAGCCCACGGCCATCAGGGTCGCGCAGGTGCCGAGCAGCGCCACCGGCACCACGATGGTCGGGATGATGGTGTAGCGGATGTTCTGCAGGAACAGGAACATCACGATGAACACCAGCACCACCGCCTCGACCAGGGTCATCAGGACCTTCTCGATCGAGGCCTTCACCACCGGCGTGATGTTGTAGGGAATCTCGTAGGAGATGTTGGCCGGGAAGAAGCGCGACAGCTCCTTCATCTTGGCCTCGACCGCGCTCGCGGTCGCCAGCGCATTGCCCTTCGGCGACAGCAGCACCGAGAGACCGGCTGTCGGCTTGCCGTCGAGACGGGTGTTGAACTGGTAGCTGAGGCCGCCGATCTCGATCCGCGCGACGTCGCGCAGGCGGACCGTCGAGCCGTCGGCATTGGCGCGCAGGATGATCGCGCCGAACTCGTCGGGCGAGGAGAGCTGGCCCTTGACCAGCACCTGCGCGGAGATCTTCTGCGTGTCGGTGCTGGGCTCGGCGCCGATGCTGCCGGAGGCGACCTGGGCGTTCTGCGCCGTGATCGCCTTGTTGACGTCATCGGCCGAGAGGCCGTAGCCGACCAGCTTGGCCGGATCGATCCAGATGCGCAAGCTGCGTTCGGTCGAATACAGCGTGGCGCGGCCGACGCCGGGGATGCGGCGCACCTCGCCCAGCACGTTGCGGATCATGAAGTCGCCGAGACCGACTTCATCCAGCGAGCCGTCGGTCGAGTTCAGCGTGATGATCTGCAGCACGGCCGAGGAGGCTTCCTCGACCAGGATGCCCTGCTGGATCACGGCGCGCGGCAGCCGCGCCTCGACGCGCTTGAGGCGGTTCTGCACCTCGACCGAGGCTTGGCTGGTGTCGGTGCCCGGCTTGAAGTTGGCGATGATCTCGACCTGGCCGAGCGAGTCGGAGGTCGATTCGAAGTTCAGGATGTTGGCGGCGCCGTTGAGCTCCTCCTCGATCAGCCGCGTCACGCTGTTGTAGAGGTTCTCAGGCGACGCGCCGGGATAGCTCGTCGAGATCGAGATCGAGGGCGGCGCGATGATCGGATACTGCGCGACCGCAAGCAACGGAATCGAGATCGCGCCGATCAGACAGATGAAAAGCGCGACGACCCAGGCGAAGATCGGCCTGTCGATGAAGAAGCTGGGCATGTCGGATCACCGCACCGCGTGCGCGGTCTGTTGCGAATCCGGTGCCGACGCAGCGTCGATCTCACGCCAGGCCAGCGGCCGCACCTTGTCGCCGGCGGCGAATTTCTGGAACCCCTCGACGACGACCTTGTCGCCGGCCTTGAGGCCTTCGGTCACGAACCATGAGCCGCCCTGCAGCGAGCCGGTGCGCACCGGCTGCACCGCGACGTGATTGTCGTCCTTGACGACGAACACCTCGCTGCCGCCGCCGCCATTGCGCTGGATCGCCTGCTGCGGCACCGCGATCGCATCGCTGTCGATGCCCTGCTCGATCAGCACGCGGACATACATGCCCGGCAGCAGGATGCGATGCGGGTTGGGGAATTCGCCGCGCAGGGTCACCTGCCCGGTATAGGCATCGACCTTGGCGTCGGAGAACAGCAGCTTGCCCGGCACCGGATAGATCGAGCCGTCGTCGAGCACGAGGCGGACCTTCATTGCGTCAGGCGCGATGCGCTCGAGGTCGCCGCTCTCGAAGGCGCGGCGGAGCTGGTTCATCTCGGTCACCGACTGCTGGAAGTCGGCGTAGATCGGATCGAGCTGCTGGATGGTCGCAAGGCTCGCGGCGTCGTTCTGGACCACGAGCGCGCCTTCGCTGATGACCGCAGCGCCGATGGTGCCGTCGATCGGCGCGCGGATCGTCGCATAGTCCAGGTTGAGCTTCGCACGTGCGACGTCGGCCTCACGGCCCTGCACGTCGGCTTCGGCCTGCTTCAGGTTGGCGATCGCCTTCTCGTTTTCGGCCTCGGAGGTCGCGCGCTGTTGGGTGAGCGTCGCGATGCGGCGGGCCTGCAGCGCGGTCTGCTCGAGCACGGCCTTGGCGCGCGCCAGCGCCGCCTCGGTCGACTGCAATTCGACTTCGAACGGACGCGGATCGATCTGATACAGGGGATCGCCGACCTTCACCTCGCTGCCCTGGTGGAACATGCGGTTGACGACGATGCCCGAGACGCGCGGGCGCACCTCGGAAACGCGGGTCGGGGCGATGCGGCCCGGCAGCTCGCGCACCATCGCGCGCGCCTGCGGCTTCACGGTGACCACGCTGACGTCCGGCTCGGGTGCTTGCACGGCGGCGGTTGCCGAATTCGGTTCGTCGCAGCCAGCAAGCAGTGGCGCCGTCACGGCCAGCATCAGAGCAATGCATGCCGATTGCGCGCGAAGTCCAGACATTGAGATGATCGCCCCTGAAAGGTTTGGGCAAACGAACGGCGGTGTCACGGCGACAGCGCTCGCGTTGCTGCGGTGAAAATAAAATCTGCTTGCTGCGACGCAATGCGTTTCTCGGGCGGCTCATTGTCACAGAACGCTATCACCCTGATTTCGCGGCATGTTTTATCTTGTCACCGCATTGTGAGCGGGTTCCATCGCAGGCTGTGGGAATGCGTTTAGGGACTGCGTGCGCGGGAACGCGCCATTTTGCCTGCGCAGGAATGCCGCACCTTGCGACATCGTGCGCTCCGGCCGAATCAGCACGCGTCGCACCCGCTCCCCCGACGAGGCGTGCAATCCGGCCAGATCTCGCGATCTGCGCGTGGTGGCGGGGACCTGTGCAAACGGCGATACGGCGGCCGCCCCGAAAGCTGCGCAAAGCGGCAACAGCTCGCCCCGTCTCAACCATCCGCCTTTGGATTCGGCTTTCCTCACTCAGCCGCTGTGCCATATTGCTGACAGATGCGGCCTTCGCGAACGGATGACCCGGCAATGCCCCCTTCCCGATCCGAGATGGAGATCGAACTGAGCAAGCTGTCCTCGCCCAGGATCTTCCTGGTGCGGATGCTGGTCTTCCTGGTGCTCTGCGGCCTGGTCGGGGTCGTGCTGTACAAGCAGATCGTCACCGCCTTCTTCGCCAATCCCGGTCTGAACGCCCTGATCGGCGCGGTGCTGCTGATCGGTGTCGTCCTGGCGTTCCGGCAGGTGATCCGGCTCTATCCTGAAGTGGCCTGGGTCAATAATTTCCGCATCGCCGATCCCGGCCTTGCGATCGAGCGCCGCCCGACGCTGCTGGCGCCGATGGCCGCCATCCTCGGCGGCGAGCGCATGGGGCGGATGTCGATCTCGCAGCAGACCATGCGGCATCTGCTCGATTCGATCGCAACCCGCCTCGATGAAGCCCGCGACATCTCGCGCTACATGACCGGCCTTCTGGTGTTCCTCGGCCTGCTCGGCACCTTCTGGGGCCTGATCGAGACGGTCGGCTCGGTCGGCAAGGTGATCGACGGGCTCAAGGTCGGCGGCGACGCCGGCGCGCTGTTCGATACGCTGAAGGAGGGCCTCGCCGCCCCGCTCGGCGGCATGGGCATCTCGTTCTCGTCGTCGCTGTTCGGCCTCGCCGGCTCGCTGATCCTCGGCTTCCTCGATTTGCAATCGAGCCAGGCCCAGAACCGCTTCTACACCGACCTCGAGGACTGGCTCGCCACCACCGTGCGCGGCATTTCCGGCGACGGCGTCGGGGCCGGCGGCGCCGATCTGCAGGGCGCGATCGACCGGCTGCGTGCCACGTTCGAGGAAGGCGGCGCCGGCGGCGGCGGCCGCAACACCACAGCGGCGATGGCCAATCTTGCGGAGGCGATCCAGGGGCTGGTTGCGCATATGCGCACCGAGCAACAGATGATCCGCGAATGGGCCGACGGCCAGGGCGAGCAGAACCGCGAGATCAAGCGGCTGCTCGAACGCCTCGCCCGCCAGCCCGAGAAGAGCTAGCCCGGGGGCAAGCAAGGAGAATTTCATGGCCCTCGCCCGCTCGCGCCGCAGCGAATCCGGCTTCAATTACTGGCCCGGCTTTGTCGACGCGCTGTCGACGTTGGTGCTGTCGATCGTGTTCCTGCTGTCGGTGTTCCTCGTCGTGCAGTTCTTCCTGTCCCAGGAAGTGACAGGCAAGGACAAGGCGCTGGAGCAGCTCACCGCCAAGATCGCCCAGCTCAACGACCTGCTGTCGCTGGAGAAGCTCTCCAAGCTGACGCTCGACGACCAGGTGTCGCAGCTCCGCGCCGGCCTCGCCTCTGCCGAGGGCGAGCGCGACCGCATGAAGGGGCTGTATGAGGGGCTCGCCAATTCCGGCAACGACGCGCAGGGCCGCGCCAACGAGCTCAACAAGGCGCTGGAGTCCGAGAAGAGCGTGTCATCGCGCGCGCTGGCGCAGATCGAGGTGCTGAACCAGCAGA
Source organism: Bradyrhizobium sp. INPA03-11B (assembly GCF_040446015.1). Lineage (NCBI taxonomy): Bacteria > Pseudomonadati > Pseudomonadota > Alphaproteobacteria > Hyphomicrobiales > Nitrobacteraceae > Bradyrhizobium > Bradyrhizobium sp. INPA03-11B. Next base: position 6,330 of record NZ_JASGSR010000072.1, on the reverse strand, counting down.
TCAGCGCGCTGCGCCGCCAGCTCGCCGCGCTCGAGGAGGCGCTCGACGCCTCCGAGAAACGCGACAAGGAATCGCAGAACCGGATCGCCGATCTCGGCCAGCGCCTCAACGTCGCGCTGGCGCAGCGGGTGCAGGAATTGTCGAAGTACCGTTCGGAATTCTTCGGCCGGCTGCGCGCGATCCTCGGCAACCGCCCCGATATCCGCATCGTCGGCGACCGCTTCGTGTTCCAGTCCGAAGTGTTCTTCGACACCGGCCAGGCGACCTTGCTGCCGGAAGGCAAGACCGAGCTCGATACCGTGGCGAACGCGCTGATCGACCTCGACAAGCAGATTCCACCCGAGATCGCCTGGGTGTTGCGGGTCGACGGCCACACCGACGTGCGGCCGATCATCAACAGCCCGCTGTTCAAGTCGAACTGGGAATTGTCCTCGGCGCGCGCGATCTCGGTGGTGCAATATCTGATCTCGCTCGGCGTGCCGGCGCAGCGCCTCGTCGCCGCCGGCTTCGCCGAATTCCAGCCGCTCGACACCGCGCAAACCGAAGACGCCTACAAGCGCAACCGCCGCATCGAGCTGAAGCTGACGGAGCGCTAAATCGCCGGGAGGTTGGCGGCAACGCACCAACCCTCCGTCGTCCCGGCGAAAGCCGGGACCCATAACCACAGGGTTGCGTTGTTGAAGTGCGCTGTGGCCCCAACGTCGCGCAACAATTGCCATTCGTGGTTATGGGTCCCGGGTCAAGCCCGGGACGACACTGAGTGTGTGGCTCGACTTCCTCAGCGCCCGACCATCCCGAGCAATTGCTCCGGATAGCGCGCGCCCTGCACTTCGACCGCGGCGACGGCCTTGCCGATGTCAGCAAGATCGGCGGAGCTCAGTTCGATGCGCGCGGCGCCGATGTTTTCCTCGAGCCGGTTGAGCTTCGTGGTACCCGGGATCGGCACGATCCACGGCTTCTGCGCGAGCAGCCAGGCCAGCGCGATCTGGGCCACCGTCGCGCCCTTGCCGGCGGCGATCCGGCCGAGTTGATCGACCAGAGCCTGATTGGCACGGCGGGCCTCCGGCGTGAAGCGCGGCACGAGGTTGCGGAAGTCGTCGCTCGCGAACGTCGTCGACGCATTGATCGCGCCGGTGAGGAAGCCGCGGCCGAGCGGGCTGTACGCCACGAAGCCGATGCCGAGCTCTTCCAGCGCCGGCAGGATCTCCGCTTCCACCCCGCGTTCCCACAACGAATATTCGCTCTGCAACGCCGTGACCTTCTGCACCGCGTGAGCGCGGCGGATGGTCCCGACGCCGGCCTCCGACACGCCGAAATGGCGGACCTTGCCCGCGGCAATCAGGTCCTTGACGGTGCCGGCGACATCCTCGATCGGCACCGCGGGATCGACCCGGTGCTGATAGAACAGGTCGATCACATCGATGTTCAGCCGTTTCAGCGAGGCGTCCGCGACCGCCCTGATGTGCTCGGGCCGGCTGTTCAAGGCGCGGTGCCGCTCGGCCATGGTGCCGATATCGAAACCGAATTTGGTGGCGATCACGACCTCGCTCCGGACCGGCGCCAGCGCCTCGCCGACCAGTTCCTCGTTGACGAAGGGGCCGTAAACCTCGGCGGTGTCGAAGAACGTAACGCCGCGCTCGACGGCGGCGCGGAGCATGGCAATGCCCGCGGTCTTCTCCACCGCCGGACCGTAGGCGAAGCTCAAGCCCATACAGCCAAGGCCGATCGCCGAGACTTCGAGATTGCTGTGACCGAGTCTACGTTTCTGCATGATGTCTCTCCGCATCGATGGCTGGATTTCGTCGCTGCGGGATTTAAGGCGTGCACCGCCATGCCATTAGACGTAGAAATCTGGATGGACTTATGAGCAGAGTTCATGAATGCCGCGTCACGACGTCAATGACCTGATCGCCTTCCTCGCCGTCGCCCGCGACCGCAGCTTCACCCGCGCCGCGGCGCGGCTCGGCGTATCGCAATCGGCGCTCAGCCACACCATGCGTGCGCTGGAGGAACGGCTGGGCGTGCGGCTCCTGACCCGCACCACGCGCAGCGTCGCTCCGACCGAGGCCGGCGAACGGCTGCTGCATGGCATCGGTCCGCGCTTCGAGGAGATCGAGGCCGAGCTCGCCGCGCTGAGCGCCCTGCGCGAGAAACCCGCCGGCACCATCCGCATCAATGCCGGCGAGCACGCCGCCGAGACGATCCTGTGGCCGGCGCTGGCCAAGTTCCTGCCGCGCTATCCCGACATCAAGGTCGAGGTCACCGTCGACAACGGGCTCGCGAACATCGTCGCGGAGCGCTTTGATGCCGGCGTCCGCCTTGGCGAACAGCTTGCGAAGGACATGATCGCGGTGCGGATCGGCCCGGATTTCCGCATGGTCGTGGTCGGCGCGCCGTCCTACTTCAAACGGCGCGAGCGCCCGACACGGCCGCAGGACCTGACGCAGCATGCCTGCATCAACATCCGCTTGCCGACGCATGGCGGCATCTATGCCTGGGAGTTCGAGAGGCGTGGCCGCCCGCTCAAGGTCCGCGTCGACGGACAATTAGTGTTCAATAGCGCCACGTTGCGGATCAAGGCGGCGTTGGCCGGCCTGGGGCTCGCCTATGTCGCCGAGGACCAGGTGCGCGCGCAGCTCGCCAAGGGACAATTGATCCAGGTGCTCGACGACTGGTGCGTGCCGTTTCCCGGCTACCATCTCTACTATCCGAGCCGCAGGCAATCCGCTCCGGCGTTCGCACTGCTGGTCGACGCGCTGCGTTATCGCGGCTGATCGCGAATGCTCTAGATCGCGCCGACCGGCTCCGCGGCCGGTTCGTCCGGCTCCGCCTCCGCGGTCACGAACTTGAGTCCGTAGGTCTTGCCGCGGCGCCAGACCACCTCGCAGGGGTAGCGCTTGGCATGGTCGGCGAGCAGCGTCAGCGCAAGGCGGTCCTTCACCTCGAACTCGACCTCGGTGGTGATCTTGGCGCCGCCGGGCGAGATGTCGACCACGGCGCAGGCATTCTCGGTCACGCCGTCGTCGACCGTGATCCACGCCGCACGGTTGTTGAGCTGGCGCCGCGGCTCGCGACTGACCTTGATCCGTGCTCCATTGCTCGCCATCGTCGTCGTCCTTGAAGACATTGGTCATTGAAAACTTGCAAGACCGCGCAGGTCGATCGACGCGCCCGGCACATAACCGCAGCGGCCACAATGCCGTCCCGCCGTAAAGTCCGGCTTAGCGCGATCGCTTGAACTTTACCGGAATCTTGACCCGGCTTTTAGCAAACGGGGATTCTGCAATTTCCTCAGCGGGATACCGGCCGCATTGGCGTTCCGGACCTTGACACCGCGACCGCACTATTGGTGAAGTGGCGGCCGTGGCTTCGGCCACATCCCTGCAACAAGAGCGCTTCAAGCCGCCATTTCCGACGGAAACGACCCATGCTGATCCCCCTCGCCGACGTGCCGCGCTGGTATGCCGAACGCAAGCCCACGGATGCGATCGCCGTCAGCCACGGCACGGATACGCTGACTTGGAATGAGCTCGAGCGCCGCGCCAATGCGCGGGCACGGGCCTTTGCCGCCAAGGGCGTCAAGCCCGGCGACTTCGTCGCGATCGGGTTGCCCAACAGCAACGCGTTCTTCGAGACCACGTTCGCGGTGTGGAAATGCGGCGCGACGCCGACCTCGCTGTCATGGCGGCTGCCGCGCGGCGAGGCCGCAGCCGTGCTCGAGATCCTGAAGCCGTCGCTGGTGGTCGGCGGCGAGGCCGACTGGAATGCGCCGAATTCACTGCCGGTGAATTTCGTGCCGGAGGGATTTTCCGAGGAGCCGCTCGATGCGCCGGTTGCGCGCTACTGGAAGGCGATGACGAGCGGCGGCTCGACCGGACGGCCGAAGGTGATCCTCGATCACAACCCCGCCGTGATCGAAACCACGGCGGAGCCGACGTTGGGCATCGCGCGTGACACCTCGCTGCTCAATCCGGGGCCGCTCTATCACAATGCACCATTCATCCTGTCGCATTTTGCACTGTTCGGCGGCGGACGGGTGACCGGCTTGGTGAAGTTCGACGCCGAGGAGACGCTGCGGCTGATCGAGCGCGAACGTGTGCAATGGGTCAACTTCGTGCCGACGATGATGCACCGGATCTGGGCGCTGCCCGAGGCGGTACGCAACCGCTACGACGTCTCCAGCCTGCAGATCGTGTTTCACATGGCAGCGCCGATGCCGCCCTGGCTGAAGGAGAAGTGGATCGAATGGCTCGGGCCGGAACGGGTCTGGGAGCTCTATGGCGGCACCGAGCGGCAAGGTGCCTGCGTGATCTCGGGCGTGGAATGGATGGCGCACAAGGGCTCGGTCGGCAAGATCGGCGAGACCGCGAAGCTGCGCATCATCGGCGAGGACGGCAACGACGTCGCGCCCGGCGAGACCGGCGAGATCTACTTCCTGCCCAATGACGGCGTCGGCTCCACCTATCATTATCTCGGCGCAACACCGAAGCGGCGGCCGGACGGTTGGGAATCGCTCGGCGATATCGGACGTCTGGATGAAGAGGGCTATCTCTATCTCGGCGACCGGCTCGCCGACATGGTGCTGCGCGGCGGCGCCAACATCTATCCGGCCGAGGTCGAGGCCGCGGTCAGCGAACATCCTGATGTGCGCTCCTGCGTCGTGGTCGGATTGCCCGATCCGGAATTCGGCCAGCGCGTGCATGCGATCCTCGAGCTCGCCGACGATGCCGATGCGCAGGAGATCGCCGACGGCATGGGCGATTTCCTCAAGGACCGGCTCAGCCGCTACAAGCATCCGGAAAGTTTTGAGCGCGTCGGCACCGCGCCGCGCGATGATTCCGGAAAGGTCCGCCGCACCATGCTGCGCGACGAGCGCGCCGCGTGGATCAAGGACAACCGCGCCTTCCGCATCATGCCGGCGCGCGCGAAGGCATGATCCGGAAAAGTGCGTCGCGGTTTTCCGGAAAGATCATGCCCAAACAAGAAGCTAGAGCGCGATGACAGATCTCATCGCGATGTAGAGGCGAATAGATTCACCTATCTTGCGAGGGGCAGGTCTGCACGCCAGATGAGCTGTGCAGGCCGCCGCGCAGGGTATATCATTCCATCTTCCCTGCCGGCAGAACCTCGGAGTACCTTGAGGTTCCAGCGCGCCCTGCACGCCAGGAGATCCCAGATGACTTCCACGACCGAACCGAAAGTGCCGCCGGCCTTTCAGCCCCGCCCTGAAGATTATCGCTATGACCTCGATCATGCGCTGATGAGCGTGGTTGGGCTGCATTCGATCATTCCGCCTGATGCTTTCAGCGCCGAGACGCTCGGCACCGAACGCGCAGGCAACGGCGTGCTGATCGACGACGGGCTGGTGCTGACGATCGGCTATCTGATCACCGAAGCCGCCACGGTGTGGCTGCATCTCGGCGACGGCCGCGCGGTCGAGGGTCACGCGCTCGGCTTCGATTTCGAATCCGGTTTCGGCCTCGTGCAGGCGCTGGGCAAGCTCGACATCGATCCGCTGCGCGTCGGCTCGTCCGCTGCAACGCAGGTCGGCGACAATGTCGTGCTCGGTGGTGCCGGCGGCCGCACGCGCTCGGTCGCAAGCCAGATCGCGGCGAAGCAGGAATTCGCGGGCTACTGGGAGTATCTGCTCGACGAGGCGATCTTCACCTATCCGTCGCACCCGAACTGGGGCGGCACCGGACTGATCAATAATGCCGGCGAGCTGATCGGTATCGGCTCGCTGCAGCTCGAGCGCGAACGCTCGAGCCGCGCCGAGCACGTCAACATGATCGTGCCGATCGATCTGCTGAACCCGGTGCTGAGCGACCTGCGCAGGTTCGGCCGTGTCGACAAGCCGGCGCGGCCGTGGCTCGGCATGTACACGACCGAGATCGACAACCGCCTCGTGGTGGTCGGCGTTGCCAGCAAGGGACCGGCGGCGCGCGCCGAGCTGAAGACCGGCGACGTGATCCTCGCGGTCGACGGCGACAAGGTGACGAGCCAGACCGGCTTCTACCGCAAGCTCTGGTCGCTCGGCGCAGCCGGCGTCGACGTGCCGCTGACGGTCTATCACGAAGGCGTCACCTTCGACGTCACGCTGACCTCGATCGACCGGATGAAGCTGCTGAAGGCGCCGCGGCTGCATTAGAGCGAAATGATTTCCGAGCGGATTGCCCTCTCTTCACCTCTCCCGCTTGCGGGGGAGGTCGCCACGCACAGCGTGGCGGGTGGGGGCTCCCTCCGCTCAAAGGTTCTCTCTTATACACATCTCCGAGCCCACGAGACATGTCCAGCAATCGCGTAAGCCGAGATGAGCGTGAAAAATGGGGG